>JANTFN010000050.1 GCA_024763435.1 Thermodesulfobacteriota bacterium
CGGGGGTGACGAAGATCTTGCCGTCTCCGATCTTGCCGGTCCGGGCGGTTTCTTCGATAACTTCTACGACTTGTTCGACGAGGCTGTCGTCTACGACAATTTCCATTTTGACTTTGGGGAGGAAATCGACGATGTATTCGGCCCCGCGGTAGAGTTCGGTGTGGCCTTTCTGGCGACCGAATCCCTTGACTTCGCTGACGGTGATTCCTTTGATGCCGATCTTGTTTAATTCGTCTTTGACGTCTTCTAACTTGAACGGCTTGATGATGGCTTCTACTTTTTTCATGGGTTATTTGTCCCTCCGGGATTAAAAACTGTAGCCTGTTTCACTGTGCATACTCACATCCAGGCCTGCCTCCTCTTCCTCATCCGTTACCCTGAGCCCAATGAGTTTATCCACAACTTTCAGGATAATCAAGGCCATGACGAACGAAAAAGCAATACTCACAATGACGGACACGAACTGGATGAAAAGCTGAGAGGGATTTCCAAAAAACAAGCCGTTGGCGCCGGATGGATTGATGGCCTTTGAGGCGAAGAGACCCGTTGCCAGGGCGCCCCAGATGCCGCCGAGCCCATGAATACCGACAACGTCAAGGGCATCATCAAAGCCGAATCTGGATTTCAGGGAAACACCCCAGTAGCAGAGGAGACCCGCGACGCCTCCGATACCGATGGCAGACAGGGGGCCGACAAACCCGCACGCGGGGGTTATGGCAACCAGGCCCGCCACGGCCCCGCTTGCCGCGCCGAGGGTTGTCGCTTTACCGCCAAGGCGCCACTCGGCGAGAACCCAAGTCAGCGCGGCACTGGAGGCGGCAATGTGGGTAACAACGAAGGCATTGACGGCGAGACCGTTGACGGCGAGGGCGCTGCCCGCGTTAAATCCGAACCATCCGAACCAGAGGAGGGCCGCCCCGGTAATCGTCATGGGGAGATTATGGGGAATGTAGCGTGTCCTGCCGTATCCCCGCCGTTTGCCGACAACGAAGACAGCGGCGAGGGCCGCGGCCCCGGAACTGATATGGACAACGGTTCCACCCGCAAAATCGAGTGCCCCCATCTTCTGAATCCATCCCCCCGCGCCCCAAACCCAGTGGGCAAGGGGATTATAGACGAGGGTAGCCCAGAGAAGGGTAAACAGGACGAAGCCGCTGAACTTAATCCGTTCCGCGAAGGCCCCGGTAATGAGGGCGGGGGTAATCACGGCAAACATCCCCTGAAAAATCATGAAGGCAAGCGGCGGAATCGTGGCCCCGTAATGGGGATTAGGGGTCAGGCCCACACCATGGAGACCCAGCCAGCTCAGGTTTCCGATAAGCCCTCCCACGTCGGGTCCAAAGGCCAGGGTATAGCCCCAGAGGACCCATTCTATTGATATGAGGGCGAGAATGATAAAACTGTGCATAATGGTCCCGAGGACATTTTTGGTACGGACCATGCCGCCATAAAAAAGTCCCAGCGCCGGCGTCATGAGCATGACAAGGGCGGCCGACATTAAGACAAAAAAAGTATCCGCTGCGTTCATTCCCCTTCCTTTCGCTTTTTCTCCTATAGAGCAATTGCCATGCCAGCGCTGCTATTGATATAATTATGATGTATTATCAAAAGGTTAAACTTTATACTCAAAATAAGGGGGTTTTTATATTCCTACATTTATGTAGGAACAAACAGATATATACAACAAATATGTAGGAATTTTATTCAGATCCGAGAAAAAATCCTCAGTAAAAGTTTTGGGGTTTGAAGAAATTTTGATAGAGCTGACGGGCGTTTTGATCAAGGTTTTTCCGAACTTTCTCATAGGTTTTCAGGACATCGTCCCGCAGGTTATGCCCAATCAGCCAGATGCCGAGTTTAGCGGCCTGGACCTCGAGATGAAATTGAAGCGCCAGGCTGTTGTTAATCCGGAATGCCTGGTTACGGCATGTGGGTGTCGTCGCGAGTAATGTCGCGTTCCCCGGAATCTCGAAGGTATCTCCATGGAGTTGAAACACAGAAAAAGTCTCCGGAAGGCCCGCAAAGAAGGCGTCTTGTTTGCCCTCATCGGTCAGGGTTGCCTCATACCACCCGGTTTCTTCCCGGGGGGCTTTGATAACCCGCGCGCCCGCGGCCTTTGCCATCAACTGCGCGCCGAGGCATATCCCCAGCACGGGAACATTTTTTTCGAAACAGCGGGCGAGAAAAAG
The DNA here is from genome assembly GCA_024763435.1 of Thermodesulfobacteriota bacterium. Taxonomy (GTDB): domain Bacteria; phylum Desulfobacterota; class S145-22; order S145-22; family S145-22; genus JANTFN01. The sequence goes on from JANTFN010000050.1 coordinate 2,190, forward strand.
CGTCTCATCCCGGAGAAAAGGGTATTCAGTTTCTTCGTAAACGTTCATCGGGCCACCCATCGAAACCACGGCATCATATTGAAAGGCGTTGTCCGGGAGGGATTCTCCGTCGTAAAACTTTACGATACGAATATCCGCCTGGGTCTGTTTAAGATAATCCATGATGGTTCCCGCGTCTTCCTGGGCATCATGCATGAGAATCAAAACGTGCATTTTTCGGTTCCTCGAAGGGAGGCGAAACCATGTATGTCGCCTCCCTGTCTTTATATTTTATCCTATGGCCAAGTCTCCGGTTTCTCCCGTCCTTATTCTTATACACTCGGCAAGGTCTAAAATAAAGATCTTACCGTCCCCGATATTTCCCGTTCTTGCCCCTTTGATTATTGCATCAAGCGTTGATTTGACAAAATCCTCGTTTACGGCGATTTCAAGGCGAACCTTCTTCAGGAGATTAACCTCCATAATAACTCCCCTGTACGCCTCTGTATATCCTCGTTGCTGGCCACAGCCAAGGGCATTTGTGACGGACATTTTGTAGATTTCTGTATCAAAGAGTTCCTTTTTGACCTCTCCGAGTCTTTCAGGCTGGATATAGGCAATAATAAGTTTCATGGCATTTTCCTTTCTTGTTATTGTGTCATAAAGATTTGGAAGCCGGCATATCCTTCCATGCCGTGTTCCTCTATATCAAGGCCCCGGATTTCTTCTTGTTCTGAAACCCTTAAGCCAATTGTTTGCTTCAATATAAAGAAAAGGATTCCGGAGCTGATTCCTACCCAGGCAAAAACGGCAAGACACCCGATAAGCTGGATGCCGAGCTGATGAAACCCTCCCCCGTAGAAAAGGCCTTTAATCGCGCCAACGCCAGAAGAAAGCCCATAAAGGGGATCCGCAAACAGGCCGACTGAAAGGGTCCCCCAGAATCCGCAGACACCGTGAACAGATATGGCGCCCACTGGGTCGTCGATATGGAGTATCTTGTCGAGGAATTCTACCGAAATAACAACGAGTCCCCCCGCGATAATGCCAATGATAATCGCATTGCCGGGCGAAACCACGGCACAAGGTGCTGTAATCGCAACAAGACCGGCCAGTGCGCCGTTCAAGGTCATGCTGGCATCCGGTTTCTTATAAAGTATCCAGACGAAGAACATGGCAGTAATGGCTCCCGCCGCCGCGGAGAGGTTGGTCGTTACCGCAATGGTAGCGATACTGAGATTGGTGCCTGATGTGGTACTGCCCGGATTGAACCCAAACCAGCCAAACCAGAGAATAAAAACACCCAGGGAGGCCAAGGCAATGTTGTGCCCGGGGATGGCCCGTGAGATTTTCTTCGTCCCATTAAAGGTATATTTACCGATACGTGGCCCTAAAAAAGCGGCCCCCATCAAGGCGGCCCACCCGCCGACGGAGTGTACGACCGTTGAACCCGCAAAATCAACCATGCCGAGCTTGGCAAGCCATCCGCCTCCCCAGATCCAGTGGCCCACGACAGGATAGATAATGGCTGAAATCACGGCGCTGTAAATAAGATAGGAAACAAACTTTGTGCGCTCTGCCATCGCCCCTGAAACAATGGTGGCTGCAGTAGCCGCGAAGACGACCTGGAACATCCAGTATGCCATCTGCCAGAGGCCATCCGAAGTGGCCGGATTGGCAATGGACAGGAAAAAACCATTTGATCCAAAAAGACCAAAAATGTCAAAACCAAACATAATCCCAAATCCAATTGCCCAGTAGGCGATGGAACCGACAGCAAAATCCATCAGGTTTTTCATGATGATGTTGACCGAGTTTTTGGCACGGGTAAAGCCTGTCTCTACCATGGCGAAGCCTGCCTGCATAAAAAAGACAAGAAAGGCTGAAATCAAAGTCCAGACAGTGTCAATCGCCTTGGCATTGCTTGAAGCAGACGGTTCGCCTGCCCAGGCGGTTAGGCCCCACAAAATCACCGTACAAAACAGGCTGGCAATAATTATGTGTTTATGAATCAATTTCTTCATCGTGTTCCTCCTTTTTATTTTCAGATAACGCTGTAATCCCTCGCCGTTTTGTTCCTATAGAGCAAAGGGCATGCCATTGAAGAATAAACTTACTAACTACTTGACATTAAATAGTGTTTAAGTTTTAGAAGCAAGGCGTGGAGAAAAATGAAAGGCTTATTTACTACAAAAATGTAGTATTAAAATCTGTTTCTTACTTTTTTGTATGAAATCGTCTCGGGTCAATCCGGTGTTTCTGGACCCTCAGGCCCATGATTCGCTCGGTAATGCCCAGGCGTCTGGCCGCTCTGGCCTTGTTCCCCTTGCTTTCCTTGAGGGCCTCGACGACAAGCTCCCGTTCGAAGTTGTTCAGGGCCTCTTCAAGGGTATCGGTAGGGCGGGTCCCGCTCGCCTCCGCCGTCTGAAGCGAAGGGGGAAGATGATGGCCATGAATGACGTTGTCCCTGTTGAGGAGGGCGGCACGCTCGATACAGTTTTCCAGTTCCCGGACATTCCCCGGCCAGTGGTAACTCATGAGCATGTCGATGGCGGGCGTGGAAATGCGGCGGACGGTTTTATTGTGAATCCGGTTGTATTTTTCAACGAAATAATCGGCGAGGAGGAGGATGTCGGTTCGTCTTTTTCTGAGGGGCGGGATGTGGATGGGAAAAACATTAATCCGATAATAGAGGTCCTCCCTGAATTTTCCCGCTTCGATGAGTTGTTCCAGGTCCCGGTTGGTAGCGGTAATAACGCGGACATTTGCCCGGAGGCTTTTTGTGCCGCCCACACGCTCGAATTCCTTTTCCTGGAGGACACGAAGGAGTTTAATCTGGGTCGCGGGCGACAGGTCTCCGATTTCATCGAGAAAAATCGTTCCCCCAGAGGCCAGTTCAAACCGGCCTTTCCGCGTGGTGGTGGCGCCCGTAAAGGCACCCTTTTCGTGGCCGAACAATTCACTTTCGATAACGGTCTCCGGCAGCGCGGAGCAATTGACTTTAACGAAAGGGCCATCGGCTCGGTGGCTGTGGTAGTGAATGGCATTCGCAACGAGTTCCTTTCCCGTACCGCTTTCTCCCCGCACCAGGACGCTGGTATCCACCCGGGAGACCTGCTCGATCAGGGCAAACACATCCTGCATTTCACGGGAATTTCCGATGATATTGGACGGATGGAATCGGTCTTTCAGTTCTTCCCGGAGGCGCAGATTTTCATCCATAAGGCGCTGTCGTTCTTCCTGAATGGTTTGACGCAAACGAACCGCCTGGGCAATCATGGAAGCGATGGTCGCGAGGAGGCGAATGTCTTCCTCAAAGGAAACCGTTTTATCAAAAAGGCGGTCCACGCTGAGGGCCCCGACGACTTCCTTGCCTATCTTGATGGGGACACAGAGGAAAGAGATATCAGCTTTTTTCAGCCGTTTTCGCGCGCCGGTCCTATCTAAAAACAGGGGATTGTCGGAGATACGGGGAATGACAGCCGGTTTGCCCGTTTCAACCACCTTGCCGGTAATTCCTTCGCCGAGGCGGTATTTCCCCTTCCTTTTCTGGCTTACAGAGAGGCCATGAGCGACCTCGATAGCGATTTCTCCCGACTGGCGGTTCAGGAGGGTGAGCGTTCCCCGGGACATACCCATGTGCTCTGCGAGGGCCTCCAGTGTCGGGCCCACCACCTCTCGAATATCCAGGCTCTGGTCCAGGGCCTGACTGATATTAAAGAGGAGGGACAACTCCTTCAGTTTCCGGTTCGTAGATTTTATATCTTGCAGTGCCTGGCTCCTTTTCTTAAAATCCTACAAAATTGTAGGATATATCCCCAAAAATGTCAAACAAGACGGTCTGGAATCTTCCCCGCCGGCTTGTGATTCACGGGCCTCCATGCTATTTTGATGATTATGGAAATGGAAACAGAAAACGCGGTCTTTTCCCTGAAGGGGGTAACTTTCACCGGTGAGACTGGTGTTATCGGACCGCTGGACATGGTGATTTCACAACAGGCAGACAACGTCCTTCTGATGAAAAATAAAAAGGACCGCTTAAAACTTGTGCGGATTATCAAGGGGCTGGAATCCCCGGATTCCGGAAAAATTGTTAAACGTGGTGCCGATGCCACGGGCTGGATTGTCCCGGATGGAATTGTCTGTATTGTGGACAGGGGGCGTTTTTTTTCCCGGACGGTTCAAGCTGAGCTTGCCTTTGCCGCTGACGTAGCAAAGACGAAAAACCAGGAAAAAGCGGATCGCCTCCTGCCGCTTATCCTTGAATATGCCGGCATCGGAGACAAAATGGCCGGGCCGATTGACCATTTGAATCAATTTGAACACGCCCTCCTCGCCCTTACATGCGCCCTTTGCATGATGCCCGAGGCTATAATTCTCCTGAATCCCCTGGAAGGCCTGGATGCCGCGCAAGCGGCGCGATTTACATCTCTCCTCGCGTTTGGCCGGGAAGAGATTGGATGCGCCAGTCTTCAGGTCGTTTCCCAAACGGAAGGGGCCATCCCTTTGAAGCAGGATGACACCTTTGAGAACAGGGCTCGGGCGGGCGTGATATGAACCATAATTCCGCCAATATTCCCCTTTCCGTCAGGACCCCCGGCCGTTATGTCGGGAATGAAGTTAATATGATCAAAAAAGATCCCGCGGATGTCTCCCTGCGGGTTGCCCTGGCCTTCGCGGATGTCTATGAAATCGGGATGTCGCACATCGGGCTGAAGATTCTTTACGAAATACTGAACAGAGACCCGGAAATTTACTGCGAGCGGGTCTTCGCCCCATGGCCAGACATGAAGGATGATATGGCACAGCGTGGCGTCCCTCTCTGTTCGCTGGAAACGGGAACACCACTTGACCGTTTCGATATTGTCGGATTTTCTCTCCAGTATGAGATGAGCTATCCCACCATTTTGACCATGCTGAGGATGGGGGGAATTCCGGTCAGGACAGAAGAGAGAAAAGAGAAAACGCCCTGGGTTCTTGCCGGGGGACCCTGCGCCACGAACCCCGAGCCATTGTCCCCCTTTATGGACGCGTTTTGCATTGGGGATGGCGAGACGGCCATCGTTGAGATTGCCCACGCCATTCTTGAAGGAAAAAGCGCGGGGAAGAAAAGGGCAGAGGTTAAGACGTCTCTCTCGAAAATTTCCGGCGTTTACGTGCCGGAATTCGTCCACGTGACTTACAACGCGTCGGGAAGGCCGGACGCGATAGACGCCAACCCGGTAAAGCGGCGAATCGAACCGGATTTGAATCGGCTGCCTTACCCGACGCGCGTTGTCGTGCCGGGGATACGGGTGGTGCACGACCGCTACGCCGTTGAAATCGCCCGGGGCTGTCTCCAGGGATGCCGTTTCTGTCAGGCGGGATTCATCTATCGCCCCTACCGGGAACGCGACCTCGGGAATGTCCTGACTCTCCTCGGAGAAGGCCTCGAAAATACGGGCTATCATGAATGCTCTTTCCTGTCGCTGAGCGCGGGGGATTACAGTGAGGTTGAAACCCTCCTTGAATTTGCCGCGGCGGCAAACCACGACTCAATGACGTCTATTTCACTCCCTTCTTTAAGGGTTGCTTCCCTGACACCCAGCATGATCGCGCGCATTCAGTCGATTCGAAAAACGGGGTTTACCCTCGCGCCGGAGGCCGGGACCCAGCGACTGCGGGATGTGATTAACAAGAAGATTGATGAAGATGAGATTCTTTCCACGATTGAAACCATCTTCAGGGCCGGGTGGCATCTGGTAAAATTATATTTCATGATAGGGCTGCCCACTGAAGAGCTGGAGGATGTGGCGGGAATTGTGGCGCTTGCCACAAAGGTCTGGAAGACCGCGCGCGCGATCAGCCGGAAAAACGAGGTGACGATTAGTGTTTCTTCCTTTATTCCGAAACCTCATACCCCCTTTCAGTGGTGCGCGATGCTGTCGACAGAGGAAATTTTGGAGCGGCAGGAAATGCTTAAGCGGCAGCTGAACCGGCGCGGTATGCGCGTAAAATGGCACGATGCCCGTGTCAGTTACTGGGAGGGAGTTATCTCCCGCGGGGGACGGCCTGTCGGGGCGTTTCTTGAACGCCTCTCAAAGGCGGGGGCCTGGCTTGACGGCTGGACAGACCAGTTTTCGGCAGACCTCTGGAACCAAACCGCCGATGCCTTCGGGCGGGAAATCCTGGAATCTGGACTGGATGCGTGGGAGGAAACGGCGATACTGCCTTGGGATGTTGTCGATATCGGGGTCAACAAGGCGTATCTTCGGGAGGAATTCTCGCGCGCGCTGGATGAAAAGACCAGTCAGTCCTGCCCCGATGGGCTGTGTAAACGGTGTGGGGTGTGCGGGGAAGATGGGGAAGCCAAGGTGGTCAAATCAGAGAGCCCTCCCCCTTCCCGCGATGCCATTCGGGAACCCCCCCCTGTCCTGAAAGATACCGGGCAGGGGGGGTTTCTGCGGCTGAAATTTATCAAAACGGGACCGGCACGTTACGTGGGGCATCTCGATATGGTTCGGTCCCTGCTGATGGCGGCCCGCCGCGCGAATCTTCCGCTTGCCTATTCAAAGGGATTTCATCCCTCCCCGAAACTGCGGGTCTCTTCTCCGCTGCCGCTTGGAACGGAAAGTCTGGACGAGACAGCGGTTTTTTCACTCACCTGCCCCGTGGATCCGATCAACGCAAAACGGGTGTTGAACCAATTTCTGCCAAAGGGGCTTTATATCATCAAGGCGGGCTTCACCTCCTTGAAAACCAAAGAGGGATTTGATATTTTGGAAAGGCGCAGGTATTTGTGTTTATTCAGAATTCACGACAGAGAAACGGGAGAGAAAATCGCGGCGCGCGCCCGCGGGATTCAGTCGGGAGTCCTCAAGGAATTTTTATTCCCGTCGGTTGAAAAGGAATTGCTTTTGGTCCTGCACGAGCTTATTGCCGTTGAAAAAATTAAGGTATTTAAAAACTGGGTCAAGATAGACCTGTCGCTTTGTAAACTTCCCAACAAAATCCGTAACAGGGCATTTCTTTCGTCCCTGTTTGAACTGGATGAGGCGTCGGGAAATAATTTAAGAATCATCAAGATGCCTGCGCAGGCCTCCGCCAATCGTGGGCAAATCACCAAAAAGGAGAAACGCAATTAAAAATGAATGAAATAATTATAAATTCTACCCCCCAGGAAACCCGCATCGCCCTTGTGGAAAACGGGGATGTTGTGGAACTGCATTTCGAAAGAAAAAAAGAACGGGGTGTTCTGGGAAATATCTATAAGGGAAAAGTCGCGCGGGTTCTGCCGGGCATGGAGTCCGCTTTTATTGGAATTGGCCTTGAAAAAGCGGCGTTTTTGCATGTCTCGGACGTCTATCACCTCACGGATGAATACCGGGAACTGTTTTTAGATGAGTGGGATGAAGACGTGGACAACTTCGAAGCCCCCGCCGACAAGGCATCAAAAAAACGCTACATCGGAGACCTGCTGACGGAAGGGCAGGAAATTCTCGTTCAGGTTTCCAGAGAGCCTATTGGGAGCAAGGGGAGCAGTGTGACCTCGCTCGTCTCCATACCGGGGCGTTACCTCGTCCTGATGCCCTTTGCCGATCATATCGGGATATCACGGCGCATCGAAGACGAGGCGGAACGGAACAGACTGAAGAAAATAGGGGAGGCCCTGAGGCCGGAGAAAATGGGCATGATTGTCCGGACCGCGGCGGAAGGAGTCGCGGCCCCGGATATCGAGGCGGATGCCCATTACCTTTTCAAGGTGTGGGATACAATTTTGAAGGCGAAAAACAAGGTTTCCGCCCCTTTTCTGATTCACGAAGAGCCGGACAT
>JANTFN010000051.1 GCA_024763435.1 Thermodesulfobacteriota bacterium
CGACGACCGCTCCCTGCATATTAAACAGGGGACCGCCGCTGTTTCCGGGATTGATAGCCGCGTCGGTTTGGAGGAAGTCATCATAAGGGCCGGCCCCATCAGCATCGCAAAAAAACTGTTGCCTCAGCTTAAAAAAGGAAAAGTCGTCAGGGGATGGCTTGGGGTTGGGGTCCAGAACCTGACGCCTGAACTTGCCAGGTCTTTTGGCGTTAAAACCGACCAGGGCGTCCTCATTTCAAACGTTTTTTCGGGAAGCCCCGCTGACAAGGCGGGATTTAAACAGGGAGATATTATTATTTCCTTCAATGGGGAAAAAATTAAAAACGGCCATGATATTTCACGGCTTGTCGCCGCTACAAAACCCGATATCAGCGTCCCTGTTAAAATCATAAGAAACGGACAGAAAAAGGTGTTAAAGGTTACGATTGGCATCATGTCACACGGTGAAAAAAGGGCATCAAACCGGAAAGTTAAGAACTCATGGGGGATGGAAGTTCAAGACATCACACCCGCTTTAGGGGAACGTCTTGGGATGAATCCTGGTGAAAAAGGCGTTGTTATTGCTGAAATTCACCCGGGAAGCCCCGCTTCCAATGCGGGTTTGCGCCCGGGAGATATTATTCTCGAGGTAAACAGAAAAAAGATCGGGAACATCAAAGACTATTACAATGTCTTACGCGAGGCTAAAAATGAAAAGGGACTTCTTTTGCTGATCAAGCGCGGGAATGCAAACATTTATTCAGTTCTTAAAAAAGAGACCAACTAAAAAATTTTTCAACACGCCTTCTTTCTCTTCTCAAAAGGCCTGCCTTGACTCCTCCTCCAGGGCAGGCCGCCCCCTTTCATAAAAATTTTCAATTTTCAATCCCTCAATAACTAAAACGCTGACCTTTTGGGAAATTTCCAATTATTACCTTTTTATAATCTTCTCATCATCTTCCGGCAATTTACAATAGGTAGAATGCCTTTCAGCATGATGCAGGGTACTTGCAACAACGCAATTCACAGGATACAAAAGAGGTATCTTAAATAACTGGAGAGAGGAGCATGGCAAAAGTGTTTTTTAATGACCGCGCAGAGAGAGAATTCAACGGGGGAGACCGCCGGACATTCAAAAAAATGCTCCCCTGCTTCCCGGATAAAAGGAATATTTTCCTGTCCGGCTTCGCAACACTTGCCGGGTGCCTTATCCTTATTCTTTGCGTGGACCGCTCCCTTGCCCTTGCCATGCAATCTATGAACCCTTCCATAAGGGAATTTTTCAAGTTTGTTACAATATTTGGAAAATCTACCGCATATCTTATCCTCTCCGGCTTGCTTTTTATCTTTCTTTACCTGGCTTACAAATCCGCAAAATGGGCGAACTATTCCCAGTTTCTCAGGAAATACGCGTGGATTTCCTTGTTTTTATTTGCCTCCATTGCCGTTTCCGGGGTGCTCATAGATATTTTAAAAGTCATCTTTGCCCGGTATCGACCCGTCATGCTCTACGAGGCGGGAAAATACGGGTTTACCTTTTTTAAGTTTTCACCAGCCAGGATGCTTTCATTTCCGTCAGGTCACGCCAACACAATTTTCGCCCTCATGACGGCCCTCTGTCTTATCGTACCACGTTACCGCTTTGTCTTTCTTGCCATCGCGATCCTTGTGGCGGCGAGCCGGGTCATCATTGGGGCGCATTTTTTAAGTGATGTTATCGCGGGTGCCTATCTGGGGGTTATCACACCGCTCTATTTCAAGGCGTTTTTCCTGTCACGCGGTATCGACATTTTCAGCAAAAAAGGGCCTGTAAAATCTGTTCAAAACAAATAGTGCGGGGAAAATAATCGATGGTACGGGAAACAATCTCTCCAAAAAAACACGGGCTTTTCCACAAGGTCACCATCAAGCTGACATTCCTGCATCTTATCCTTTTTGCCACGGCCTCCCTTATTGTATTCCTGCTGATCTATTTTTCACTTGCATCCACGCTTCGCGCACGCGTCGATGAAAGCCTTCTTGGCGATGTCAGAGAATACGAAACCCTTCTTACCGCCAAAGGGATAGACAGACTTAAAAAAGAATTTATCAGTGAATCCAAGGCCAACGGCAGTGGATCGGAGTTTTATATTCTCTTATCTCCCGAACACCATATTCTTGTTTCTTCAGACCTGAACCCCTGGAAAGGTGTTAATCTAAACCCAAAGTTTATCGAAAACCTTCAGGAGGGAGAAGAAATAATCAAAACCTGTCCCCGCTCAGGGAATGAGCACAAAGTCCGAGTGATATACAAGAAAGTTAGAGGGGGCTTTTACCTGCAGGTAGGGAATTCGCTTCGGGATAACGACGAGATTCTGGAAAAGGTCGGCGAGATTTTCGGGTACGGCTTTCTGGCCATGCTGGCCATGGGGGCGCTGCTTGGATGGTTGGTTTCCAGACATGCCATGTCCGGGGTAGAAAGGGTCACGGAAACAGCCACCCACATCGACCGGGGGGATCTCAACCGCCGTGTCCCCATCGGGAAGGAAGGGCAGGAGATCGAAGACCTTGCGAGGTCGTTCAATAACATGCTGGATCGTATTCAAATCCTTGTCACGGACCTCGAAGAGGTCACCAATAGCATCGCGCACGACCTTCGCAGCCCGTTGACCCGCATCCGGGGGATTGCCGAAAGCGCCTTGTCCACCGAAAAGAATGCCGACGCTTACCAGGAAATGGCGGGGGTCGTTATTGAAGAGTGCGACCAGCTTTTAGGCATGATCAACACCATGCTTACTATTGCCCAGACAGATTCCGGACTTTCCTGTTTCTCTAAAACCCCGCTTGATATCCGGGATATCCTGAGAGAAACAGTAGAGCTGTTTCAACCCGCGGCGGAAGACATGGGGATTGCCATGCGTGTGCAACTCTCCGAGCATCCCCTGACTGTCCGCGGGGACAAAACCGCTTTAAAGCGGGTGGTGGCCAATCTTCTCGATAACGCCATCAAGTTTTCTAAAAATGGCGGCAGAATAAAGACAACCACAGCGTTGTATGATACTAAAGTCATGATTGAAATCAGCGATACCGGCATGGGAATTGAGGAAAAGGATCTTCCCCATATTTTCGACCGCTTCTACCGGGGTGATAAGAGCCGCTCCGATCCGGGTAACGGCCTCGGCTTGAGCCTTGCCCTCGCTATTATCCGGGCTCACGGAGGGGAAATAACTGTAAGCAGTACCTCCGGTGAAGGGAGTACCTTTCGTATTCATCTGCCCCGGAAATCAGGATCTTCCTTATAAGATGCGACGGCGTTTATTTTTGTTGGTTGCAATATCCTGAAAATTAAGATATAAGACAATCTAAATAATCCATTTCGTATCTTGCGTATGGATAGAGGCCAATTGATGGCCTGCTATCGGTTAATTTCCGTGGTTGATTACAAGATAGCGTCCCTTTACTTAAACCGCGTCATAAAGGAGAGTTTCATGAATTTGTACGTTGGCAATCTTTCGTACAGCGTAACGGAAGAAGATTTAAAAGAGGCCTTTTCGGAATTTGGAGAATTGGAAAGTGTTAATATTATCAAGGATAAATATTCTGGACAGTCAAAGGGATTTGGTTTTGTAGAAATGCCGGATAATGCCGAGGCAGACAAGGCAATCAAGGCCCTGAACGGAAATGATCTAAAGGGACGCGCGATAAAAGTCAATCAGGCAAAACCGCGCGCGGAGCGTTCCTCTCGCAGGCCGAGATATTAATTAGTTAAATACATACCCTTTCGCTGGCTTTTTTATCTGCCAGCGAAAGGAAAAATAAATACCGCCGAGGGATTATTCTCCCCGGTTAATGGGATTGGGAATAGATACGCTGGGCTATCAGCCAGGGTATTTCCTTATCCCGTTTTTTTATGAGTCTTGCCGAAACCCCAGGCCATCCAATTATTCGATATTTTTTCCTGTTTTGTCTGTGAAGAGTGAGCGCACCCCATGCATAACGCGTTTTTTGCGCCTTTACCCACAGAAAAACGCCTTACCTTTCCCGGTACCACCAACATTACATATAGGTAATGTCTCTGTCACCTTCCGGTTATTTAAACTCGCATATACTGATTTTGTATTCAGACAATTGTTTAAAAAGGCGGGAATGGATGGAAAACAGATTCTGGCGTATTTTTCGGGCGAGACCATTTGCTATCGTTATTTTATCCCTGATTCTGGCAATGCTTGTAAATGTTTCTCATCCCTGCCTGTTCGGCCCAGACGAACCGAGAGAAGCGGAAATAGCCCGAGAGATGCTGGTAAGAAAAAATTTTGTCGTCCCCACTCTTGCCGGGCTTCCTTTCCTCGAAAAGCCACCCCTGTACCACGATATGCTTGCTATTTCATTCGCCCTGACAGGGAAAACAAATCCCACCGCGGCCAGAGCTGTTTCCGTATTACTTGGCTGTCTTATGCTCATGGCTGTCTTTTTTTTTGGATACAAATGGGGGGGAATATCCCGGGGGCTGCTTGCTATGGCAATCCTCGCCGCTGTTCCACGATTTTACAGGTATAGCCACTGGATTCTCCTGGATATCGGGGTAGGGGCCTTCTGTACGGTTGCCCTTGCCGTTTTTGCATGCTGGGAATTTCAGGGTAGGAAAGGCGAAGGAACACCTATACTCTCTCTTTTCTACCTCGCAAACGCCGGCGCATTTCTGACAAAAGGCGTGGCAGGCATCTTTCATGTCGCAGTGGTCGTGATGGTTTTTATCCTCCTGACAAAACGATGGCAGTCGCTGAAGCGCATGATGTCTCCGCTCCCGCTGATGGCATTTATCATTCCCGTTGGCCTCTGGCTTACCCTCTACTACAGGGCGGGGGGGATGTGTTTCCTGCACGAACTTTTCATCAATAATATCCTGGGCAGGTTTTTGATGACGCGTTTTCATCTTGCCGGCTGTCACAATTACAATTTTGATTTCGGCAAGGAGGGGCCCTGGTATTTTTACATCAAGCGGTTTCCGGAAATGACAGGAATCGCGCTTGTATTCCTCCCCTTCGCGATTCGGAACGCGATAAAAAGGATACGGAACCCAAAAGAAATCAAGATCACGAGAAATTCTGTTAAAACAAATACCAATGACTTTAAAGAGAGGGATGTCCTGATATTTCTTCTCCTCTGGGCCTTCCTGCCTGGCCTTATTTTGTCCTTTTCCCATATTAAAGAGGTGAGCTATTTGCTCCCCTCCTACGCCGCCTTTGCGTTGCTCGCCGCGGGTTGGCTCGATGAAAAGCTGAAGAAGTTTTATGGTACCGGAACCTCCTGGAAAGGTGCGGAATGGCTTGCCGTCGTTATCCCCTTTGCCCTTTCCACGATCCTGCTGAGTTGGTTGCCGGCATGGATGTATCTGATTGTCATGGGAGTGGGATTCCTTTTTATTGCCCCTTTTTTTCTGAAATATCTTTGGAACCGACAATTTGATAAGGCTATTTTTATTGCCCTTTCCATGGCATTAAGCGCCGTTGTTATTGGTAATGCCCCAAATGTGCTGTATGAAAGGATGAGAGGAAAATGCTACAAATCCTTTGCACGCACCGTATGGCAAACGGCAGGAAATAAAAAGCTCTACCTCTTCCAACCGGATGATTATCTCCGGGGTTCCCTTTCCTTTTACGGAAAACGCCTGACACCTGAAATAGACAGGCCCGAGGATCTTTGCCTGCCTTTAATCTCTGGCGGTGGGAATTATATCCTTCTGAGTAAAAACACCTATACCTGGTTAAAACACCACCCACCCGTCAAAAATTTCCATTCGGCTGTTTATCCTGTCCGGTTACCAAAACTGGAGCTGAAGAATACTTATATTTTGTTGAAATGCTCACAGTTTCAGTTAACCTCTACAGCCACTCGGCCTTTCAGGTAGAAAGTGATCTGTGGTGAACTCAAAAAAACTATAATTGATTCTACAGCCCGGTCCCGTGACAATATGTTTAGGAGCAAATATTGCTTTTTCATAATGTTCCCGCAATATTAGGACAATCATAATATGTTAAATAAAACAAAAGGAGGAAAAACAATGAAACATTTTACGCGATTTCTTATTGTAGCAGGTCTCATTGTATTCTTTGGGGGATATGTTTTTTGTGCCCATGCAGCAGGAACATCCCGAAATAAAACAACAGCCCTTAACCAGCTGCCCCAGGAAGTTCGGAAAGGCTCTATCAAGATCCCTGACGCAGCACGCGATGAGCATGAAGAAAACCTAATCCGTTTGGCCAATATACCCTTTGCGGAAGCTGTCAATATTGCCCACACGGCCGTACCGGGCAGGGTTGTGGAAGCCAAGCTGGATGAAGAGAACAGCTATCTTGTCTGGGAAGTCACAATTATAGAAATGCAGGGACATAAGGTGGAATTAAAAATTGATGCGGGAAACGGGAAACTCCTGGCGATGCAGGTCGATGAGAAAGAAGACGATAAAGAGGATGATGACTGATTGATATTTTCAGCAGCGTCAAGATACCGTGAAGCACAGTTCTGGAGAAAAAACCCGCGTATGGAGGGAAAAGTAATGTTTGTTGAAGCAGAACATTTAAAACTGACGATCAAGAGTACATCCATCTTGAATGATGTAAACCTGCACCTTGCAGGGGGAAAGATATACGGACTTTTAGGACCCAACGGCGCAGGTAAAAGTACCACCATTGCTGTTATCCTTGGCTTATATGACACAGACGGTGGGACGCTGAAGCTTTTCGATGAACCTGCGGGGAAACACTCAATGGAGGCGATTCAACGGATTGGCGTGATGCCGGAGCGTGCGGGTTTCTATGACTGGATGAGTGCCCGCGAATACCTTGAATGGTATGCAGAGTTATACGGCGGGATACAATTCCCCATTTCCGATCTCCTTGACCAGGTTGGATTGAAGCATGTGAGTAATTCTCCGGTAGGTCATTTTTCCCGTGGCATGCGGCAGCGGCTTGCCCTTGCCCGCGCTTTATCTCATAATCCGGACCTGCTTATCCTGGATGAGCCTACCAGCGGGCTTGACCCGCGCGGCCGCAGAGAAATTCATGACCTTCTGCTTTCCCTTGCCCGTGAAAAGGGCACGGGCATTCTTTTAAGTACCCACTTATTAGATGATGTGGACCGCCTATGCGATTTCATCGGTATCATCCACAAAGGGCAGACAGTCCTGGAGGGATCTTCGAATGAACTCCTAAACACGCCCGGTTCAGGGCACAAATTTCGTTTGCGGTTGAGGAACATACCCAATGCAGATACCCTGCCAAATGGTGTTCACCTGACAGGCCGGAAAGGCAACTGGTGGCATGTTTCCCTGTCATCGGGTATCAACCCGCCATTGCTCTGGCGTGCCCTGCTGAAAAGCGGCTGGCAAATCAGCGAGATCCACGGGGAAGGCAATGGCCTGGAAGAATTGTATTTTCAAATGACAAGTGAAAGGGGCAACACCTTCGGGGAGGAGTTATTATGACTCCTGTCAGAATTATAGCAGTCAAGGAATACCGGGCTCTTTTGAAAAACCAGCGAGGCCTTGTCTGCCTGTTGGCTTTCAGCATATTGCTTTCTGCCTTCGCGATAGTATTAATCAGCAACAGAGAGCTGAGTCTGTTGGACAATGCCCAGGTTGTCTATATGATGACTGGCACTATCACGGCTGCCGGTGCTTTAATCGCCGTTATTCTCGGCAGTGACAGCTATGCCGGCGAGCGGGAACGCGGAACCCTGATTCCTCTGCTGACAGCACCCATCACACCGGGTGAGCTTCTTATGGGTAAAGCGGCAGGCATCATAATTGCCTGGGGTGTGATGTATGGCCTGTCATTACCTTACCTGTGGGCAGTTGGGGCAAGCGGGCAGAACCTTCTGCAGGCTGTCTTCTATCTCGCATTATTCGGTACCCCCGTAGTGCTTGGCTTTGGATACCTGTCTATGGCCCTGTCCGCGGAAACCGGCCATGTCTTAACCGCACTGTTGAACAGCCTTCTTGTGCTGATTTTTTCCACAAGCCCCCTGCTGATCGGCCCGGGGCTGCGCAACAGTGCGGCAGGTCGGTTCCTGGATGCAATCAATCCTTTCTCAGGAGCGCTTAATACCTACGACGCGGTCATCATTGACGGAAATTCTTTCCTTGCCCAGCTTCCACGTCTGGCCCTTGTGGTCGTCTGGCTCGGGTTGACGTTTGCAGCCGCCCGCGTTGCTTCGCGCCATCCACGTTTTATGTAAAGCAAAGGAAAATTTATGTCTTTCAAGAAGATATTTTTCGCAATAGTGGTTTTATCCATAACAAGTGTTGTTTCCACTCATGCCGGAACCATATGTATTTCTCTTGCCCCCGACACAGCAAATTCATCCCGGCCTGCTATGGGTAATTTCCTGCACTTTCACAGTATAATAAAGAATATTGGGGATAAATCTGTTGAAGGATTGGTGGCCTGGATCAGCCTGATAGAAATTGATCCGGGTCATGAACAACCGGTAGATCTGGAAGACTGGAGTGCCCATAAGGCCATCACGGTTGCGCGGATGAAACCCGGCGATACTCTCAAAACCGTCTGGCCCATACGACTGATTCAACATGGCCGTTACCGGGTTGCAATTTGTGCGGCCGACCGTAACCACCCAGCTATTTATACCAGCCCTCCCTTGGAGTTTCATGTTGCAAAAAAACCTGTGATTCAATCCAACCGCATTTTTCCGGTCGCCTTTGGGCTGCCCCTGCTGCTTATCGGCCTCATCTTTTACCGGAAGCGTCAAAACAGGAGGGCGCGCATTTGAAATCCCCGGGCCCCTTTCCACCTAAGAAGCGCGCAGGCCGTTTTTCAGCCTTGTTCGTATAAAGCTAAAATATTAGAAAATGGTAATATTTCAGTCATTGTCAAATAATTTTCCGTGGCTTATATTATTTAAAACTTACCTGACGAACCAGCCATTGAAAGCTGAAGGAGATGAAAATAATGAAATATTCACGACCCGTCAACTCCTGTCAAAATGACAGGCCTCCAAAAGAAGCTCGTGCGGTTTCCGGCAAAAGAAACGATATTTGCTGCGATAATCCCCTCACGCAAGTCGGAGAAACCCTGTTTTTATTGGTAAAAGCATTTATTGAAACGCTGGCTTTCTGCTATGTGGAATGGAAAATAAGAAGGAGAATCCAATGATGGTTTCTAAACTGAAGTTGAAGACAAAAGGCCTGCCTGCCGCGGCTGCGGCGCAGGGTGGTGGTTTCATTTTTCTCTTCAGCCTTTTAATCCTGAGCCTGTTTCTGGGGGGGTGCGCATCCTACCACCCCAGGCCAATGACTCACGCTTCCGTTGCGAAGGCCCTTGCCGCACCGGATAAAAAGGCGTTGAAAATTCGCGCTTCAAAATTCAAACATCCAATTCTACGCCCTGTCCCCATCGATTTTTCAAACGGTCTGTCGCCCGACGAAGCTGCCATCATTGCCGTGCTTGTCAATCCACACTTAAGGGCTGCAAGGGATGAAAGGGCCCTGGCCGGTGCCCAGCTCATCGAAGCGGGCATCCTCCCCAACCCCCAGCTTTCGGCAAGCCTTGAGGTTCCCACCAGCGGCGCAACCGAAGGAACCATTAACGCCTACGGACTTCAGCTTGACTGGGACATATCCGCGCTTATCACCCGGAATGCCCGTGTGAATAGCGCGAAGGCGCACCGGGGTGCCGTCAATCTCTCCGTGGCATGGCGAGAATGGCAGGCGGCGGAGGCGGCGCGTCTCCACTGGGTCAGGGTCTTCTGGCTTGAGCGAAAGACCCGGCTACTTGAAAACTCCACAGGCGAATTTAAAAAGAACCTTAAAATTGTGGAAAAGGCCGTGGAACTGGGGGGGCAAACCGCCATGGACCTTGCCGCGGCAAAGACCGCCTGGCAAAAAGCGCGTGTTGCCCTGGCCCAGGCCAGAGAAAGCACCG
>JANTFN010000052.1 GCA_024763435.1 Thermodesulfobacteriota bacterium
GCGGCGTTCAAAAATATTATTGCCCATACGGGGCTCTGGTTTCGGGAAGTCGAGTATCAGACCGGATTGGACAGGGCCCTGGAGATTAACCGGACCGCCTGGCAGCGGGGGTTTCCCATTCAGATGAAGCGCCTTGCCAGATATTTCGGGCTGGAAATTGATGACCAGGGGGTTCCGATCGCGTTAAAAAAAATGGACCGCGAAACCCTCATTTCCCTGCTGACCGACCTCGCGAAAAACTGGATTGCCAATGACGGCGTCTGGTTTCAGGCCGTGGAGCAGCAGGAAAATATGTTTGTCGCGAAACGCTGTAACGACACGGCATGGACACGCTTCACGGTTATCGAGGCACGCCGGATTATGGAGGCCGTGGGGATTCCGGAAAATGGGGGGCTCGAAGCCCTCAAGCAGGCGCTTGGTTACCGCCTCTACGCGCGCTTGAATGTCCAGGAAATTGTTGAAGAGACGGAAAACAGCTTCCTCTTCAGGATGAATGACTGCCGGGTTCAGTCGGCGCGGAAACGGGCGGGGCTTGCCGATTATCCCTGCAAATCCGCGGGGCTTGTGGAATACAGCTATTTCGCCCGCACCATCGACCCGAGAATTAAAACCACGTGCGTGGGGTGCCCGCCGGACCCCCACCCCGCGGAATGGTGGTGCGCCTGGCGGTTTGAGATCCCCGCCGCTGAAAGATAAAAACCCCTTAATCTCCCAGGAAAATATTATCTATCAGCCGTGTCGTGCCGATGTGAACGGCAAGGGCCATAACGGCGGGGCGGTCAACCGTGTCAAGGGGTTTAAGGGTGTCCCGATCCCGAATTGATACGTATTGCAACGCAATTCCGGGGTTTCTCGACAGCTCGGACTGAATCCTGGCAATCAGGGCCTGCGCCCGGTGTTCCCCTTTCTCAAAACGTTCTTTTGCCTGCTGGAGGTATTTGTAGAGGAGGGCTGCGCGCTGCCTTTCTGAAGGCGAGAGGTACTGGTTTCGCGAACTCATGGCCAGCCCGTCCGCTTCTCTGACGGTGGCATGTCCCTGGATTGCCACGTCGAGGTTAAGGTCTTTGACCATTTGCCTGATGACAATAAGCTGCTGAAAGTCTTTCTCACCGAAAACCGCGACATGGGGCTTAACAATGTTGAAAAGTTTCAGCACTATCGTGGCAACACCCTTGAAATGTCCGGGCCGGAAAGCGCCGCACAGCCCTTTGGAAACCTCCAAGACCGTTACGGTGGTCTGGAATCCCTCGGGATAGAGATCGGATTCCGCGGGGGCAAACACAATGTCCACCCCCGCAGCCTCGCTCTTTTTCAGATCTTCACGGAAGGTCCTTGGATAGGCGTCAAAATCGCTCCCCGGTCCAAACTGCATGGGGTTGACGAAGATGGAAATGACAAGGATATCCGCCTGTGGTTTTGCCGCTCGCATGAGAGCGAGATGTCCCTCATGCAGATTGCCCATCGTTGGGACAAAGGCAATGCGTTTCCCCGCCTGTCGTAACCGGGCGGTTTCTTCCGCCATGGCATGGACGGATTTTATGACCTGCATGGGACCCCCTCAGTGAAAGCTTTGGGCGTCGGTGGGGAAGTCGCCTTCCTTGACCTCTCTGCAGTAATCCTGGACGGCCTGTGTGATGATATCCCACAGGTTCACATACTGTTTAACAAACTTGGGCCGCTTTTTATCAAAAAGTCCTACAAGATCGTGGATAACAAGGACCTGCCCGTCGCAGTGAATTCCCGCTCCGATCCCGATCGTGGGGATGGCCAGTTTTTCGGTAATCTCCCGTGCCAGCTCAAGGGGAACCCCCTCGAGGACAACCGAAAAGGCGCCGGCCTCCTGCACGGCGAAGGCATCATCCAGGACCTTTTGCCTTGCGGCGTCCGCCTTTCCCTGGACCTTATAACCGCCCATGGCATGGACGGACTGCGGCGTCAGGCCAATATGCCCCATAACGGGAATGTCCATGCGAACAATCGCCTTAATCGTGTCAAACTGATTCCGTCCGCCTTCCAGTTTGACGGCTTCCGCGCCGCTTTCCTTAATCATGCGGCCGGCATTACGCACGGCGTCTTCAACGCTGACCTGATACGACATGAACGGCATATCAATGACGACAAGGGCGCGCTGTGTTCCCCGAACCACCATTTTTGTATGATAAATCATATCATCAATGGTAACGGGCAGGGTCGTGTCGTAGCCTGCCACAACGGACCCCACGGAATCCCCCACGAGCAGAACATCCGTTCCTGCCCCGTCGAGGATACGCGCAAAGGGGTAATCATAGGCGGTGAGCATGGTGATTTTCTCGCTGTCCTGCTTCATCTGAATCAACTGTGGGATGGTGACCTTCTGAGGGTTCATGGTTCCTCCTCCCTTTCTGGGTTAAATTGTCATTGTCCCGGCCGCTTCCCGTGCGGTCCAGGCAGTTTTTTCTATAGCATAAAGAAATTTGCGTGTAAATGGATAAAAGGCAAAAGACAAAACCACAAAGAAATTTTCAGACAGGATTAACAGGATTGACAGGATGTTTTATTTTTGCCTCTTGCCTGGTTTATCACGCTCATCCCGTCAACATATAATTGCAACACCGAGAGGAAAAGAAAAACCTGTCAGGCTATTTGATTGCCTGAACAGAAAAGCAGAACTCTTTTCTTTCCTTCTTTTATCCTGTCAATCCTGTTAATCTTGTCTAATATGTTTTTCTTTATTCTCATTTTAACCCCCTTCATCTCCCAGGCCGAAAGAGGTCTCCGGAGGGGTGCAGGCGGGGTGCCAGAGAAGGTAGTCGAGCCAGGGCGCGGGGATCTGCCGGATATCCATGGAAAAATGATTCATCGGGTGCCAGCGCGGTTCCACGGGCTGGTTTAACAGGCGCATTCCCGCCTCTTTGGGCGTCCGCCCCCCTTTTTTAAGGTTGCACGCGTGGCAGCAGGTGACGACGTTATCCCACGTGGTTTTGCCGCCCCCCGATTTCGGGATGACATGGTCATAGGTCAGGTCCTTTGGCTCGAAGCCCTTTCCACAGTATTGACAGTGGTATTTGTCTCTGAGATAGATATTCCGCCGCGTGAACTTGACCTCCTTTCGGCGGTATTTGACGTAATGAACCAGCCTCAAAACGGCCGGCAGGTTCATGCTCATGGAGACGGCGTGAACAGCCTGTTCGTAGGCCGTGATAACCTCCGCTTTTCCAAGAAACGTTAGGACGATGGCCTTCTTCCATGAAATAACGCTGATGGGCTCAAACGTGGCATTCAAAAGCAGAGAAGGTCTCACAGGGTCTCCGAATCAGTTTCTCAGGACGCGTTTCTGGTCAATGCGGAGCGTCACGCGCTCCTTGTCAAAGCGTTCCAGGATGGGAACGGCGAATTTTCGCGAAAGACCGGTCAGTTCTTTGAAGGACTGAATCGTGATTTCCCCGTTTTCTTTAAGAAACGCGATGGTTTTCTGACGGATATCTCCGAAGGCATCCATGCCGATGTAAAGTTCTTCCGAAAGCTTGACCAGTTTACCTTCTTTCAGGAGGTAGGACAGAATGGGTTTCAGCCGGTCGGGCGGCAGGCCATACCGCGCGGAGAGTTCCTTGAGTGTTGGCGGCTGGGTCCCGTTTTTTTCTATGCCGGTCATAACGGCGTTAACGGTGGTTTGAAAGGCCGGATCAAGGGTGATTTTGTGTTCCTTCAGGTGAACGTGTTCCTTGTCCACGACAAATTTCCCCGTCCGCTGGACGGCCTTCAGGAGGAGATCCCAGAGTTTCCTGTCGGCACCGGGGAGGAGTTTGCTTCGCAGGACCTCTTTTTCGAGGCCTTTTTCCAGGGGGTTGTCCCTGTGAAAGGCCTTCAGGGTGTCCAGAATGCGTTCCGAAAGGTCCCTGATATGGTCCGCGTGGATAAAAACGGGCGGGGCAAGCGCAATTTTAAAGATCTCGTGGGCACCGGCGGCATTTTCGAGGCCTTTTTCCAGGGGGCCCCTGGCAAGATTGGTCAGCTCCTGAAGGCGCGGGAAGGAAATCCCCGTTTTCCCGCTGTTGTTGATGAAATGCAGGACCCTGTCTCTGTCAGAGCCGGTTTGAAGCAGGGAAAGGGTTTCTAGATCGGCCGGTGAGAAGCGCTTGCGCCGCCTCGGATGAACGGAGAGAATTTCACCCCCGCCGAGGGTCTGAATCTTGCCGGACCCCCGGATAACGTAACGGTCGAGGGGAAGCGCGATGATGGGGACATCGAAGACAAACTGGGCATAGGCTTCTTCCGAGGGGCCCAGGGTTTCCCGGTCCATCAGAAATATTTTTGCGAGATGCAGGGCGGTGCCGATATGAAAGCGGTGCGTGCTGCCGCTTATCACAGGGTGTTCCGCCGTGGGGAGCAGGGTCAAATCTCCGTCGATGCGGCGGGTAGGGGATAGCGTCCCCGGGTGAATCAGGACATCACCGCGTTTGAGGTCCCGTTTTTCGAGCCCCTGGAGGTTGATGGCTGTCCGCTGTCCGGCCAGCGACTGGTCCGCCGGCGCGTTGTGGATCTGAATTCCCCGGACCCTGGTTTTGATGCGGGCGGGAAGGATTTCGACCTCGTCCCCCACCCGGACCCTGCCGGAAATGACGGTCCCTGTGATGACCGTGCCAAACCCCTTCATGGAAAAAACGCGGTCAATGGGGAGCCGGAACAACTGGCCGGTCTCGCGCTGGCGGAGGGATTGCGTGATCGCGTCAAGGGCCTCAAGCAGCACCGGAAGTCCCGCCCCGGTAACAGAGGAAACAGGGAGCATGGGGGCGTCTTCAAGGAAGGTCGCCTCGGTCAGGCCCCGGATGTCCTCCCGGACAAGTTCCTGCATCTCTTCATCCACCAGGTCCGATTTGGTAATGGCAATCAGGCCCTTTTTGACCCCGAGGAGCCGGCAAATCTGGACGTGCTCGACCGTCTGGGGCATCACCCCTTCATCGGCCGCGACCACGAGGAGAACGCAATCGATACCGCTCGCCCCCGCGACCATGTGCCGGATAAATTTCTCGTGGCCGGGGACATCCACGATACCGATGTCTGTTCCAGACGGGAGACGCAGGTGGGTAAAGCCCAGCTCCGTCGTGATGCCGCGGCTTTTCTCCTCCTTCAGACGGTCTGTATCGACGCCGGTCAGGGCCTTAACCAGCGCGGTTTTTCCGTGGTCGATATGGCCGGCCGTGCCCAGGACAAGGGTGCGGCTCATGGCAGGGAATCCTTTTTGCGCTTCAGGGCCTCGAGGTGTTCCCGGACGCGGTCTTCAGGGGCCAGGTAGTTGAAAAGGACGACCGCGCCGGCGAGAATGACAATATCGTCGATTTCCCCGATACCGGGGAAGATGAAATCGGGAATCAGGTCATACGGCATGATAAAATAGAGGAGGGCGAGGACGGGAATTCCCTTCAGCCACAGAGAAACCGCCGGGTCTCGGAGCAACCTGAAGAAGAGGCTCAATTGATCCAGCGAAAACCAGCTCAGGGCCTTTTGTTTAATCATATTATTATATGCCTCTGAACTTTTGAACGGTCCGGCGCGCCGCGGCGATGATTTCCGCGGCCCCGGGAACAACCCCATCCCTCATCAGGACCTTTCCGTTGCAGATCGTATCGGAAACCGCCCCGCCGCCCCCAGCGTAGATAAGATTTGAATCAAGACTGTAGAGCGGCACGTTCCGGGGATGATTCAGATCGATGAGCACCATATCCGCCGGTTCCCCGGGGGCTATTTTCCCGTTTCCAACGCGAAACGCCCTGGCCCCTTCTTCGGTCATCAGGCGGAAAGCATCCGCCGCCGGCAGCAGGGTCGGATCGTTCGACTGCCATTTCTGGAAGAGGGCGGCGAACTTCGCCGTTTCCAGCATGTCGAGGGTATTGTTTGAGGAACAGCCGTCCGTCCCGAGGAGGATAGAGACCCCCCGGCTGCTTAGGGCCTTGTAGGGAAAGATATCCCCCACGGTCAGTTTGAGGTTGGAAACGGGATTGTGGACAAGATGGGCGCCGGCGCTTGTCAGGAGGTCCATTTCCGTCTCATTCAGATGGTTGCAATGCGCCGCGAAGAGCCGATCGGACAAAAGGCCGATATCGTTCAGGTATTCCACCGGCCGGAGCCCGTGGGCCTTGATGCAGTCGTCAACCTCCTGCTGTGTCTCGGAGAGATGGATATGGACAAACAGATCGTTTTCTCCCGAAAAATCCCGGATCCATTCCAGGGCCTCCCGGGAAACGGTGTAGATGGCGTGGGGCCCCAACGCGATTTGAATCAGGGGGTTTGGGTTTCCGAATGCCTCAAAAAATGCCCTGTTCTGGTCAATTTGTTCCCGCCGTTTTTCCGCGTCAAACAGGTCGATGAACACGGCGGACAGAATCCCGCGCAACCCCATCGATTCAACGGCCCGGACGGCGCCGGGGAGGTGCCAGTACATATCATTGAAGGTCGTCGTCCCCGATCGGATCATCTCGAGGCAGGCGAGCCGCGTCCCCACGTAAACATCCTCTTCGGTCAGTTTGGCCTCGGCGGGCCAAATTTTCTTCTCAAGCCATGGGAGCAGCTCCATATCATCCGCGAACCCCCGCAGCAGCGTCATGGCGGCGTGCGTGTGGCCGTTGACAAAGCCGGGAACGGCGGCCTTGTCCGTGCCGTCGAGGCGTTCTTCTCCCGTTTCCGGAATGAGGGCAGGGGCAACAGTTTCAATACGGGTATTTTTGACACGGATATCCGCGATTTCCCCGTTAACCAGCACATTTTGAATCAGGAGGGACATATCAGATCTCCGGCGTTTTCGAGAATGGTTTGAAGGACCGTTTCCATCTTTTGGGTGTTCTCCCGAACGACCTCGTGAAACATCGCCTCGGTCAGAGGCGGCTGGCCGATGCCGTGGGCGTAGTTGTCGATACTGCTGATACAACAGTAGGCAAGCCCCATCTCCTGAGCGAGGGTCGCCTCGGAGGCCGCCGTCATCCCCACGCAGTCGGCGAAATGCGCCATCAGATGGATTTCGGCACGGGTCTCAAAGCGCGGCCCGGTTGTCTGCCAGTAAATCCCCTGCTCTAAAACGGCAAGCCCCCGCGCGGTCAGCACGCGGATAAGGGATGTCCGAAGCCCCGCGTCAAAGGCGGGGACGATATGCGGGTCCCGGTTGTCCTCAAAGAGGGTGGGAACCGAACCGAGGCTGATATAGTCATGGGGAACAAGCAGACTGCCGGGTGGAAGGGCCTGCTTCAGGCTGCCAACCGACTGGATGCCGATAACAGACCGCACCCCCGCGTCCTTCAATGCCCGAAGATTGGCCGCGTGAGAGACCCGGTGGGCCGGAATGTCTCCCGCTTTCCCGTGCCTGAGTGCGAGCACCGCGCCCGCCAGCGTGATAATATCGGCATTACCAAAGGGTGTCGGAACGGTTTGGACCGGCAGATCCTTCGTCATGCCGCTGAACTGAAAACTCGTGCCCGCGATAATTCCCATCGGTTGCTGCATCGCATCCTCCGGATAAATACCTACTTTTTTTTCACCGGGGTGTCAAGGGAAGGCGAAAAGACAGGACTGAGTGATGAGGACTGAGGACTGAGGACTGAGGACTGAGTAAAACACTAAAAAAACGTGGTGATGGAAAAGCGGAAGCCCCGAAGGGCAAAAGGTGAAAAGGTGAAAAGGTGAAAAGTGAAAAGTGAAAGGTGAAAGGTATGCAAATTCCCTCGCCCCCATGTCCCGCCGTTTTATCACGACGTAGTTCTTACGAAGTCGGAAGCCTTGGCGAAGGAGGAGTGGGAGAGGGTCAGGGTGAGGGGGAATTTTACTCAGTCCTTATCGCTCAGTCCTCAGTCCTGTGTTTTTCCTTTACCCCTCCCTGCGCCTTTCGCCTCTTTTCCTGTTACATTTGACATAATTTTTTGGTTTTTGTAAAATAATTGCATCAAACCTGATAAACCCCTTAATAGAGGAGCAAGTAAATGGAGACAAAATTAAAAATGATTTACTGGAAAGGGGAAAAATTCTGGGTAGGGAAACTGATTGAACATCCCGAAATCATGACGCAGGGAGAAACCCTTCAAAAGCTTGAGGAAAACATGCGGGAAGCCTATTCCCTTATGACGATGGATGATGTGCCGGAGAAACATGGTGTTATAGAACTTACTTTAAGTGTATGAGGAGAAAAGAGCTCATTAAGCGGATTACGTCTTCTGGATGTATTCTTGTGCGCCATGGGCGGCGCCATGACCTCTACAAAAATCCATTGACAGGTAAAAAGCAACCTATTCCAAGACATAACGAAATAGACGAACTTCTTTCAAAACATATTCTCAAAGAATTATCAACTTAGTTTCAGCCTTCGCCCTTTGGGACTACGGCGTGACAGGCCCGCCTTTTAGTGTTTTCCTTTAGCCCTTAGCCATGTGCCTTTTGTCTCCTATTGTTGAATGTTGAGACACGACCCCTATCTTTCCCTTGACATCATATAAGATATCATATATAATTTTACCATGAGGATGTCCCAGATTGTCATTGACACGAATGTGTTTGTTTCAGCCCTCAAAAATAACACCGGAGCGTCTTGGTATCTCATTCGCCTCATAGGAAAAAATAAATTTGAGACAAATATTTCTGTGCCTTTGATGCTGGAATATGAAGCAGTTGCCCGCAGATTTCTGGACCAGACAAATCTCACGATTTCCGACCTTGATGATATCCTTGATTATATCTGTTCCGCTTCAAACAAGCACAGGATTACCTACTTGTGGCGGCCCTTTCTTAAAGACCCCAAAGATGATCTTGTGTTAGAGTTGGCTGTTAAATCGAGAAGCGCGAACATCCTCACGTTTAACAGGAAAGATTTTTATAACATCTCTCAGTTTGGTATCACGGCTGTGACGCCCTGGGAATTCCTTAAAGACAGGAGGCTGCTATGAGTACCGTAAGTTTGAGATTGCCTAATTTTCTCCACAAAGAGGTTAAAAACATTGCAAAAGAGGAGGGAATTTCCATTAATCAATTCATTGCGACAGCCCTTGCGGAAAAAATGTCTGCTTTAAGGACTGAAGAATATCTGGAACAGCGGGCCGCCAGGGGAGACAGAAACAAATTTGACCGCGCATTGTCAAAAGTGGGCAATAATCACCCGCTTGACGAAAAGGATATTGCCGTAAAATGACAGGTAAATAAGGGCTTGGAATCTTCGGTTTTTTTCGCCCGGGGTGTCAAAGGAAGGCGAAAAGCGTAAGGCGAAAGGCGAAAGGCGAAAAGTGAAAAGTATGCAAATTCCCTCGCCCCTTGTGGGAGAGGGTCAGGGAAAGAGGGAATTTTACTCAGTCCTTCCGCCTTCGCCTTTCGGGACTACGGCGTGACAGGCCCGCTTTTTAGTGTTTTTCCTTTAGCCCTTAGCCATTTAGCCATGCGCCTTTCGCCTTCTATTGTTGAATGTTGAGACACGACCCCTATTTCTTCCGACCCCTATTTCTTCTTGACATATAAACAAAACACGTGTACTATACGTGTTATTTAAGGAGGTGTTTGTGATGCAAAAGAAACTTACGTTGACCATAGATGAGGAAGTCTATAACGGCTTACGGGCGGTTATAGGGCCAGGGAAAATAAGTCGTTTTATCCAGGAGTTAGTTCGCCCGCATGTTGTCAGGAATGATATGTATGCTGCCTATAAAGAGATGTCTGCTGATCAGACACGGGAATCTGAGGCCCTTGAATGGGCCGAAGGCACATTTGGAGATATCAATAATGAAGAGAGGTGATGTATGGTGGATTAATTTTGACCCTTCCATTGGTGGTGAAATCCGAAAGCAGCGACCAGCGGTC
>JANTFN010000053.1 GCA_024763435.1 Thermodesulfobacteriota bacterium
TATAATTAAGTTCAGGGAGATGTCCGATGAATACAACAGAGGTCCTGAAACATACGGGAATTCCGAGGCAGAAGCTCTATTATCTGGAGCAAAAGGGATATGTTTCCCCTAAAAAGGTTCGGGTGGGCGAAAAGGCCTTTAGAGAATTTGACGACAGGGACGTCCAGCTGATTTTCTGGATTTGGGCTTACCTTAAGGACGGTTTCCGCTACCGAATTGCCTATGCTAAGGCCCTCAAAAAAACGGGCAGCCAACAGGGGGCGAAAACCTGATGACACACGGCTCCCGCAAACTTCTTGCCATTCATATAGCGGACACCCATCTCCTTGTAGCCGAAGGGAGAAAGAGGGAGGGCCGCCTGCAGATTACGAGCCTGCAAGAGGTTCCTCTTGACCCGCAGAACCCTTACGAAGCCCTTTATTCAAGGCTGAAACCCTATAAAAATGCCTCGGTTCGCGTAGCTTTGCCAACGCAGGATGTGACCCACCATTTTCTTTCGCTTCCTCCCCTCAGGCGGAAGGATGCCATGCTTGTGGTCCGGAGAGAACTCGAACAGAACATTTCATTAGACCTTCAGGGCCTGTTTCTGGATTTTATCATTCCGAAGGGGCAGGGAGAATCCTGCGAATACGCTGTGCTCACAACGCAAAAGAAAGCGGTCCTTTCTGCCGTCTCAGAGATACAGCGCGCCGGGAAAAAACCGGCCTTCATGACAAGCCCTCCCTTCGGGCTTATGGCCGCGGCGAGGAACATCCTGCCTGATTTTGGAAACAGTACTTGCGCGAGCCTTCACCTGGAAGGGGCCCGGGGCCTTATTTCCATTTTCCGTAATGGGTATTTGACCTTTACCAGGGGCTTTGCGCTTACAAAGAGAGGGACTCCCGGCCCGGAAAAAACGCTGGAAGAGGCGGCTTCTCCTCTGGAAACAGGGGATATGTTAACCGCGCGTCTTGTCCAGGAAACGAATCGCTCCCTGCTTTTTTTCAAGCAGTATTCCCATGGCCTGGTGGTTCAATCTCTCCTTATCAGTGGGAGAATACATAATCCGGAAGCGCTCAGGGACATTACGGCCGAAGAGCTTGGGATTACGACTTACCTGTTTCAACCTTCAAAAGAACAGGGGCCGGACAAAATAAGCGTTCCCGCCGCAGTTGCACCAAAAGATCTTATAAAATTCGCCGTTCCCGTTGGCCTAATGGCGCTTTCTCCGGAAGATGCCGCAAACCTTGTCCCGGAGTCGGTTCTGAAAAAGGGGAGATTTTTCTGGAGCAGGGTGTTGGTGGCAATTTTTTGCCTCGCCCTTGTCCTGGGGATGGGGCTTACCCATTTAACCTTAAGCAGCCAGGAAACAATTCTTAAAGATGCCCTGCAGTCTCAAAGGCTTACTTTGAGGAAAATGCGGCCCATCATTAAAAAGATTCGGGAAATCGGGGAAAACCGGAGCCGATATAAGCGCCTGCATGAATTTTCAGGCCTCGTGTTAAACCGCGGTCCTTTCTGGGCCCCTTTCTGGAAGGATATCAGCCAGATTATCCCCGAAAAGATGATTCTTACCAAGGCGTCTTTTATGTTGGCGGACCCAGTTTCCCAAACCTATCATTTTACCCTTGATGGGACTATCCTGGCGCCTGATGTCAATGACGCCCAGAAAATCTATCAGCAGTTTGTTTCTTTGCTCCTGGCCTCCCCCTATGTGATAAAAGGGAGCTATTCACCGCCGGAAATCCTGCCTGTCCGTTTGGGACACACGACATCAGTGGAAGAGGCGGGTGGGAATCCTGTCGGGGCCCTGAAATCAAAGGTAACGGCTATCAAACAGAAAGGAGCCGCCATGAATTTTCGGATTCACGGGGTCCTCTCAATCACCCTGGAGGCATCGACTCCATGAAAACAGGATGGTTTAAATCCCTGCCCGCATGGGGAAAGGGGCTGATTCTGGGGGGAATTTTAGCCGTTGCAGGGGTCCTTTTTTACCTGCTGGATGTATCTCCCCTGTTCCACCGTATCGAGCAAAAGAACGGGGAGATTGTTGCCCTTACAAAACAAAATGATGCCTATCGAAAAGAAATTCTGAGGTTCAAACGCCCCACAGAGAAGGAATACACGTCCTGGGACACACTGTCCGGGCAGTTGCGGGAGCTTGTTCCCCGAGACAAGGATGTTCTGGCTGCTGCGAGGTTTCTGGCGACGTACGCGACGCGTTACAACCTGATGGACGTTACTATCAAAATGTCCACCGACTCAGCAGCCACAAATGCCCTTACCCCTATTGCGGGCAGGCGCGCGGAGCAAAAGATTAAAAAAGACGCCTTTGCAACCCTGGGGATTAAAACCTATATCATGGAAATGGCCTTTGTTGCTTCTTTTAAAAACAGCGCGAAATTCCTGGATGATATTGCCATGACCTCTCCACGGTTTTTTCAGATTAAAAAGGCCCAGATAGAAAAGGATTTCCCTTTTATTCGAACCACCCTTTTTATCCGGTTTTATTATGGCGGGAAACTGAATGTTAAAAAATAAATGGGTAATCACGTTTATTCTTGTTTTTTTTGTCGGGGCAGTCGCCTACAATATCCGTTTTTTCTACAAGCGGATGCATCCGCAGGTGGCCCCGGAGAAGCCCCGCCCCCAGGGGCAGATGTTATCCCCAAAACCCCTCGTGGCATCGGGGGGCGAAACCGCGGGGCCGGAAACCGCTGAGCCGGAAAAGGCCCCATCAATTGAAGAAAAAGAAACAGGCGAGAACCCGGCGTTAAACAGACCGAAGCGTGTGCTGAGGGCCACTGCGTGGGGCAGGAATCCCTTTTTTACAAGCAGCGAACTTCATCAGATAGCGCTTTTGAACCATCCGGACAAATCTTCCGAAAGTGAGAAAAAAGCGCGCGAGATCCCTGCCGTTCTTTCAGGAATTATCACGGTGGAAAATGAAAAAATGGCTTTAATTAATGATCATGTTATGACGGAAGGCGAGCAGATCGCGGATGTGACACTATTGAAAGTCCTGAGCGATGCCGTGTGGGTCAGGGTTGCAAATCATCGGCGCTGGTTGTCCCTCAAAAAATCTGAGATTCCCCTTGTTGTCGAGGAAGCATCGAAGGCCTCCTCTAACAAGCCCTTAAAGGAGCAAAGAAGATGAAAACAAGAGGTTTTGTTTTTTTCCTGTGTGTCTCATCCCTTTTATGGATAATGGGGTGTGCCACGCCTCCGTCCCGAACGGTCGCGCATCATCAGGCCGGGGCCTCTGAGACGCCACCACCGGGTATTCAGCCCCTTCAGGCACTTCCCGCGCTGGATACCGCCCTCCCGCCCAGACATACCCTGACCCCGGGCAAAGGGCGCAAGCTCTACTCTCTCTCCCTTCGAAATGCCAATATTCGCGAGGTTCTTCTGGCTTTTTCAAAAAAAGAGGATAAAAATATCATTATTGATCCGAATGTGACAGGGACGGTAACAGTAGATATCAAGCAACTGACCTTCCAGGAAATCCTCGATCTTATTTTCCCACCCCTTCACCTTGAATATACCCTGAAAGAGGGGCGGTTCGTCCATATTTTTAAACAGAAACCTGTCGGGCGACTGTTTGCGTTTAACTATGTCATAAGCGACAGGGAAGGCACCTCTACGCTATCGGCTTCGACGGGTTCAAGCAGTAGTGGCGATTCGGGATCATCCGGCGGCAGCAGTGGTGGTAGCAGCGGTGGTAGCAGCGGAGGCGGCAGCAGCACCAGTGAATCGACTATCGACACAAAAGAAGATTTTAAATTATGGGATGAGCTGGCATCAGGCGTGAAAGACCTTCTTTCCCCTGACGGAAAACTAATCATCAATAAGGCATCAAGCACCCTGTTTGTGATTGATTATCCCTATCAACTGGATCAAATTTCCAGTTATCTCAACTCACTTCAAACTATTTTACACCGGGAGGTCATGATAGAGGCGGAGATTCTCGAGGTTTACCTCAATGACGCCTACGAAATGGGTATTGACTGGAACAGTGTCACCGCCCTTCTCCCGGATGGTTATCATGGAACCCTGGCGGGAGGGGCCACGGTGATGCAAACCCTCAACCCCCAAAACGCGCGGTTCCAGATTGGAATCTCAAACAATAAATTTTCCACACTTATTGATGCCCTGGGGACCCAGGGTGATATTAATGTCCTCTCCAAACCGAGAATCTCAACCCTGAACAACCAGAAGGCCGTTATAAAAATGGGCCGGGATGATGTCTTCTGGCAGGTTACGGTGGACACCGATCTTCAAACCGGCATCAAGACCGAAACCGCCTCGGCTCAAACGGTTACGGAAGGGGTTGTCCTGTCCGTTACGCCTCAAATCGGCAGTGCGGGGAATGTTGTCATGAGCATACAGCCGACTGTAACGGAAAAGGTGGGAGAATCTCAGTCCCGATTCGGGGACACCGCACCCATTATGGATATCCGGGAAACGAATACCGTTGTCAAGGTCAAAAGCGGGCAGACCATTGTTATCGCGGGGCTGATGCGTACCAAGACCGATGAAAAGGTTGAACAAGTTCCCCTCCTCGGGGATATCCCCCTGTTAGGGGCCCTTTTTCGACATACGAACCAGCAGGCAAGAAAAACCGAACTCGTCATTCTCCTCAAACCCACTATTTTGACCCCTCAGGCCATCACGAGTATTGCCGCAAAAGACAGGCGGCGCATGTATCAGACGTATGACAAAAGGGGTTTCAAGCTCGGAGCAAGACCCTGGAAATACGGCGTCAAGGGAGAGACAAAAGATTTGAAACCATTCAGGGGGTTTTAATGTATAGGGAATTTTACCATTTTGAGGAAAGGCCGTTTGGGCTTACCCCCAACCCGGCCTACCTCTTTCTGAGTGAGTCCCACCGGGTTGCCCTGAATCATCTGACCTTCGGGATAGATCAACGGGAAGGCTTTATCCTTATTACGGGGGACGTGGGCACGGGGAAAACCACCCTCTGCAGGGCGCTGCTCGCCCGACTCAGGGATGGCTATAGAACTGCTTATGTTTTTAACCCCATTCTCTCGCCCAAGGACCTGCTGAAAAACGTCCTTGAGGAGTTTGGGGCGCCTGTAAAAAACAGCATGACAAAGCGGGACCTTATGGCCCAGCTCAACCAGTTGCTCCTGACTTTTTTTAAAAAAGATGAAAAGGCCGTCTTAATTATTGATGAGGCACAAGACCTTGAGGCGGATACCCTGGAAAATATCAGGCTGCTTTCCAACCTCGAGACGACAAAAGAAAAACTTCTTCAAATCATCCTTGCGGGACAGCCGGAACTGGAGGAGAAGCTTGCTCTGCGTTCCCTGAGGCAGCTGCGTCAACGAATTACCATACGCCACAAACTTCGCCCTCTTACCCTTAGAGAAACACAGGCCTATATCCTGCATCGGGTGACCATTGCGGGGCCTCAAAGCATGATTCGTTTTGATGATGCGGCCATAAAAACAATTCATAAGTTGTCCGCGGGGGTTCCCAGGGTTATCAATCAGATTACTGATCGCGCCTTACTCGCAGGGTACGTCAATCAGCGCCGTATCATTTCACGGGCACTTGTCAGAAAAGGGGTTAAAGCGCTTTCAATCCAGAGACACAATACGGGTGGGCATTTCCTGAAATGGCTGGGTATTGCAACGGCCTGTGTTCTCCTGGGTGGTGTCGGGTACTGGGGTTTTATAAAAAATATGCCTGATAAGACCGGTAAAATTTCCATTATCTATTCTAAACAGGAGCCAACTGAAGGTCTAATTTCCGAAAACTCCAAGTCGGCCCCTTCCACGAACCATTCGGAGGTCAATCCACTTCATGAGCCTCATTGAAGACGCCCTTGATCGGGCTGAAAAGGAGAAAGCCGATGATTTTCCTCAGGAAGTCCTTCCTGCAGGCACCCCTCAGGCCCCTGAGAATTTCCATGTCGGATCTTCTTCCCGCTCAAAAAATCTCCTTTTAATTATCAGTATTCTGTGTATTGCTGGCTCAGCAACCTGGCTTTATTTTTGGTGGAACCAGCACAACGCCCAATTGACAGGTACCATTCAACTCTCCGCTAACAGACACACCGCATCGGGAAAGCCGCCTGAGGCGGTTGGATTGCCGCCTGATTCAGGGCAACCCCTCTCCACGGTTAAATCGGCTCCGACGCCTTCGAAACCGGCTATTGCTGCAGTACAGGGGAAAATGCCTGCTGCTGCGCCTGCGTCCTCAGCATCTGAAAAAAAACGCAAGGGGACACCTGTGAAAACCTCTCCCGTTGTCTCCACGCCAACAAAAGCACCTGTAAAAAACAGGAGAAGTGCCTCGTCTTCAAAACACACAACATCTCCCAGACATTCGGCAAGTCACCGGCATACAGTTAGAATGGCCCGACATAAAAAACGGCATAAACACCATGTTCATGCCGTTCGCACAGCAGGGGTTAAGCGTCATTCTCCTGCAAAAACGCGTCCCCACAAAGCAGTAAAAGAACCCCTTTCCCGTTCACTTGCCAGAAAGGCCATCAACGAGGCAACACGAGCCTATCAACGGGGTAACTACCAAAAAGCTGCCGAGGCCCTTGAAAAATCTGTGACGTACGCGGAACCAACCGCGGAGATCCTTGGTTTCCTGGGAAATGTTTATTTTAAAGCCGGGGAATACAATAAGGCCTACCGGGCCCTCTCAAAGGCACTTCATAAGGCCCCCGGAAATTCCAAATACCTTGAAGCCCTTGGCATGGCAACAATGGCAAAAGGGGCCCCCGCCAGGGCCATTCCCCTTTTTTTGAAATCATTGCGCGCGGCCCCCTTCAAATACACTGCCAGGGTAAACCTGGGAATTGCATACTGGAAAACGGGAAATCTGCCCGCGGCGGAAAAACAGCTTAAGAACGCGATTACCCTTGAAAAATCCCGCCCGGAGGCGTATTTTAACTTGTCAGGCGTTTATGAGGCGTCAGGAAAGCTTCAGGAAGCCGCGCGAGCTCTCAGGACTTTTCTGGCCAATGCAAAAACGGCAAATATGACGAAGGAAATCGCGGTAGCACGTAAGCACCTTGGATTTCTTGAAGGCTATATACAGGGAAAGGGGAAGAAATAATGACCGCTATAGGAATTGTAAGGCATCCCATTTATCGCGAACATGATATGGGAAGCTTCCACCCGGAAAGCCCTGAACGACTTCAGGCGATAGAAGACGCAATCAACCAGGCTACATTCAGAACCCCTCTCGTTGAAATTTCTCCCAGGCCGGCGTTGACCAAGGAATTGCAACGCGTACACTCTCTTTCGTATATTCACCAGATTTCTTCTACTTCCGGGAAAAATGTTCAATTAGATCCCGACACCTCGACCTCCCCCAAATCCTACGAAGCTGCCTTGATGGCAGCAGGCGGCGCGATCGCGGCGGTTGACTGGGTCCTGGAAGAAAAGGGGAAACAATCCCTCGCGCTGGTGCGCCCTCCCGGCCATCACGCTGAAGACGACCGCGCAATGGGTTTCTGCATCTTTAATAATATTGCCATCGCGGCGAAACACGCTATTGAAGATAAAAAAACACAAAGAATCCTCATCGTTGACTGGGATCTCCATCACGGGAACGGAACGCAACATACCTTTTACAGTGACAATCGTGTGCTTTATTTTTCAACGCATCAGTATCCCTATTATCCGGGAACGGGTAGCCTTCAGGAAATCGGCGAAGGGAGAGGCGAGGGTTACACCGTCAATATTCCCCTGGACGTCGGAAACGGCGATACAGAATACGCGAATATCTTTCGCCATATTCTTACCCCCATTGCCCTTGACTACAAGCCTGAAATTATTCTTGTATCCGCGGGCTTTGATATTCACGAAGGGGATCCCCTCGGGGGGATGAATGTTACGGATAAAGGTTTTTCACGCTTGACGGATATTCTTATGGATATTTCAGCAAAAACCTGTGGGGAGAAGATCGTCTTTACGCTCGAGGGCGGGTATAACGTAGAGGGAGAGGCCAAGGCTCTGATCGAAATCATCCACACCCTTGAAGGAAATATCCCCTTTAACAGAAAAGAGTGGATCGCCCGGGAAAATCAGGACTTAAAAAAGGTTACACCAACCATTGAAAGAATAAAATCTATCTATGGCGCGTACTGGCCAGTCCTGAACCCATAATTACTTGTTAATACGCTCCCGAAGCTCTTTGCCAACCTTAAAAAAAGGCAGGCGTTTGGGAGCTACTTTTACCAATTCCCCCGTTTTTGGATTTCTTCCTTCATAGCCGCCGTAGGAACGCATGGAAAAACTACCAAATCCTCTTATTTCAATTCGTTTTCCCTCAACGAGGGCCTGTTTCATCTCTTCAAAAATCGTATCTACAACAATTTTTGCTACTTTTTGGGTTACATGCCCTTCGCTCACCAGCTCCTGAATCAGTTCCGCCTTGTTCATTTATTCCCCCTTTTTGTATTTTTTAAACGGTGCGGTTTCGCAAATAATTTACCGCGTTTCTAAAAAAAAGAACACCCTGCCCTTCTTCCGGAAGGACTTCGCGTGTCCACCTTGGATGATTGGTTCGATGCAAAAAGGCCTCAGGGTGAGGCATCATGCCAAAAACTCTTCCTGTCGGGTCGCAAAGGGCGGCAATAGCATCGACTGACCCGTTTGGATTAAAGGGATAGGCCGCCGTGGTATCTTCAGATGCCGGATCAATATAAGCCATAACATCAAGATGGCTTCGTTTAATTTCACCTAAAACGGTTGGCGATGCCGGGTAGAACTTTCCCTCGCCATGACGAATCGGGAGATAGGCCCTGGCCATCCCTTTCGTAAAAACGCAGGGTGATGCCGCATTAATTTTCAGAGAAACCCAGCGATCCTCAAACCTTCCGGAGTCGTTGTGTGTTAATGTCACAGTTTGCTGTAGCTTTTTCCCACCCTCATTTCCGGGTAAAAGCCCTAATTTAACAAGAAGCTGGAACCCGTTACAGACCCCGAAAACAAGGTGTCCTTCCGATACAAACTGAATAATTTCATCCAGCAGGACTGTTCCTTTTCCTTTTATTTTACGGTAGCGGAATCTGTTGGCGGATGCCTTCGCGGCACCCATATCATCTCCATCCAGGAACCCCCCCGGGAGACATAAGATGTTGTATTCCTCAAGGTGTTTTTCGCCCTCCAGCAGAGAGGATATATGCACGATTTCAACGTCATCCACCGTTCCGAGACGACAGGCGTACGCCATTTCCATCTCGCAATTTGTTCCATTGCCCGTCAGGACAATTGCTCGAACAGGCGTCATCGCTTATTCACCCGCTGAGGTCCTGGCCTTTTTAATTTTAATTCCAAGGGCTCCCTTAAGTTTCTCCACTGACTTTTGGAAATCGGTCTCAAAGGCGAGAAGGTTTCTGTTCGTGGATCCCGCAACCGCGACATGTATTTTTCCGGCCTTCCCTTTATACACCAATACCCACATCCGGCGATGCGAGATAAAAAAAGTAATAAGCAATCCCGCAACCATCAAAAGACAACCCAGCCAGACAACCCAGACCCCCGGGTCTTTCGTTACCTGAAGACCCGTTGAGTATAATTCCTCAACATTTTTCAGGGCAAAAATATGTTTTCCCCCTCTTTTGATATCAAATCCGGGATATTTAAGAAAAATCCAGAAATGAGAAGAGGTCCCATCCTTATCACGTTTCAAAATCTGGACGGCCGGCCCGTAATTTTCAAGATTGGGGTGATACTGAACAACGGAAAAAACCGTTCCGTCTGAAAGCTTTTTTTCATCGCCTCCCATCAGTTTG
>JANTFN010000054.1 GCA_024763435.1 Thermodesulfobacteriota bacterium
AAAATGTCAAGGATGATGACTGTGAAGAATAAGCCAAAAAATACCAGTGGAGAGGGTAAACCATCAGGGGCGCGATTTGATGCTACAAAGCTCCCCCGCCATATTGCTATTATCATGGATGGCAATGGGCGCTGGGCAAAAAAGAAGCTCCTGAACCGCATCAAGGGTCATGAGAAGGGAATAGGGGCTGTTCGTTCCGTTGTTGAAACCTGCCGGGAGCTGGGGATTGCCTACCTGACGCTTTACGCGTTTTCTGTTGAGAACTGGCAGCGGCCAAAATCAGAGGTTAATGCCCTGATGCGACTGCTGGAGAATTATCTTATTAAAGAGCAGGCAAACCTCATCAAAAACGGGATTCGCCTGAAGGCTATCGGCAACCTTGACAGGCTTCCTACGGAGGTTAAAAAGACCCTTGATGGCGTGATTAAAAGGACTAAAGATCTGGAAAATATGACGCTGATTCTGGCATTGAGTTATGGCGCGCGATGGGAGATTGTGGAGGCGGCGCTGAAACTGGCTGAAGAAATCAGCAAAAACAGGATTAAGCCGGGTGAGGTGACCGATGATGTTTTTGCCGGGTTTTTAAGCACGGCTTCTATCCCGGACCCGGATCTTTTAATTCGGACAAGCGGGGAATTAAGAATCAGTAATTTTCTTCTTTGGCAGGTTGCCTATTCGGAGCTGTATGTAACGCCGACCCTCTGGCCGGATTTCACGAAAGAGGACCTGTTGAAGGCGATTGAATCTTATCAGAAACGGGAAAGGCGGTTTGGTATGACAAGCGACCAGGTATCGGGGTTACATGCAGAACGTGAGTAGATTTATTGTGGGGATCATTGCGGTCCCGCTGATCTTTTCAGTTATCGTGTATCTCCCGCTGATCTTTTTTGTTTCACTGATGGCGGTCATAGTCTTTCTGGCGCTTTTTGAATATTTTCCTCTTGTCCTGCCGGCATCAAAATTGCTGCCCATTCACTACAAAGTTTGCTACGCGCTTGCGGGGGTGGGAATTACGCTTGCGGTGTTTTTCAGGGGTGTCCCGGGGGGATTAGGCGTCTTATTCGTGGGGCTTCTGGCCCTCATGGGGATCATCATGGGCGGCATGGAGACTTATGAGCAGGCCTTGCAACGGGTCGGCGCGCTTTTTCTCGGGTATGTTTATATCGCCCTGTCTCTTTCGCTTCTGTTGCCGGCTGTCCAAATCGCGGGCAATGGGCGTGGACTTGTTTTATGGCTTATCCTTGTTATATGGGGCGGGGATACAGGGGCTTTTTATCTTGGGACCTTTTTTGGGAAGCACAAGGTTTATCCAAAGGTAAGTCCGGGGAAAAGCGTAGAAGGGGTTATCGGCGGTGTTCTTGCGGCGATGTTTGTGGGAATTGTTGCGGGGAATTTTATTGCGACCGGCTTTACGGTTAGCGAAAAGATTATTTTGCCGATTTTTTTGCTCCTCCTTGGTCAGTTTGGCGATTTTACTGAATCGATGCTTAAGCGTGGCGCGGGTGTCAAGGATTCAAGCCGTCTGTTAAAAGGTCATGGCGGCGTTCTGGACCGTGTGGACAGTTTTCTTTTTACCATTCCCTTTTTCCTTTTCTATCTGGCTGTGAGGTAATCGTATGAAAAAGAACCTGTCCATCCTGGGTGCTACGGGGTCCATCGGGACCAGCGCGCTGGATGTTGTGAAAAAGCATTCGGATAAATTTCGTGTCGTGGGCCTCAGCGGGCATAGAAATATTGATCTCCTCCTGCGGCAGATTAAGGAGTTCCACCCGGCTGTTGTCGCGGTGACGGATACCGGGGCCTGCGGGGAAATTACCTCACAATGTGGTGGGGAGACTCGTGTCGTATGCGGCGTGGAGGGTGCCAAGGAGGTGGCCACGCTGGATGACGTGGATATGGTTGTCTCTGCGGTGGTGGGAGCGGTGGGTCTTCTGCCGACGCTGGCCGCTATCAAGGCGGGGAAGGATATTGCCCTGGCAAACAAGGAAACGCTTGTTATCGGCGGGGCATTGATTGCGCCGGCCCTTGCCGAATCCGGGGTGGCTTTGCTTCCGGTTGACAGCGAACACAGTGCTATTTTTCAGTCGATTCGGGGGCATGGTAAGGCGGAGATACGCCGGTTGATTTTGACCGCATCGGGAGGGCCGTTCAGGACATGGCGCCGAGAAGAGATAGAAAAGGCCACTCTCAAAGAGGCGTTGCGGCATCCAAACTGGAACATGGGATCAAAGATTACGATTGATTCGGCAACCATGATGAATAAGGGCCTGGAAATGATAGAGGCCCACTGGCTTTTTGGTGTTGATCCCGAGGCCATAGACATCCTGATTCATCCGGAAAGCATTGTCCATTCGATGGTGGAATATATTGACGGGGTTATCATCGCGCAGCTCGGAATTCCCGATATGAGGATTCCTATAGCCTATGCATTGGGATATCCCCACAGGCTTGATATGGAATTGAAGCGTCTTAACTTTGCCGAAACGGGATCGCTGACCTTTGAATCCCCTGACAGAGCGAAATTTCCTGCCATAACGCTGGCATACGAAGCGATTCGCGAGGGGGGAACATTCCCCGCTGTTATGAACGCGGCCAACGAGGAAGCGGTCAGGGCATTTATGCGTGGGGGTGTTTCTTTTACGGGAATCCATGAACTGGTGCGGCGTGTTATGGACAGACATAAATCGCTGACGGTGTCACTTGAAAATATTCTTGAGGCGGATGCCTGGGCAAGACGCCAGGCCGCGGAAATTTTAGGGAAATAAAGGAACGGTTATGTATACGGCTGTATCAGCAATTATAGTTCTCGGTGTTTTGATTTTTGTCCATGAATTTGGCCATTTTATCGTTGCCAAGCGTTTTGACATCAAGGTCCTCCGCTTTTCCCTCGGGTTTGGTCCCAAGATTATAGGCAGGACCTACGGGGAAACGGAATACTGCCTCTCTGCCGTCCCGCTTGGCGGCTATGTGAAGATTCTTGGCCAGGACCCTGACGAGGAGATTGAAGAAGAGGACCTGGATCGCGCCTTTTCCCGGAAGTCGGTCTGGGTCCGGATGGCTGTGGTTGTGGCGGGACCATTGTTCAACCTCCTCCTCGCGGTTTTGATTTTTTCCGTGGTTTACATGTTTGGCGTTCCCCAGCTTACGACAAAAGTGGGGACCGTTAATAAGGATTTCCCGGCCTATCAGGCAGGGGTGAGGGATGGCGACAGAATCCTTTCGGTGAATGGGAATAAAGTGACCTCCTGGACTGAATTGTCTCATGCTATCCGTAAGAGCAAAGGGGACACGATTACGCTCGGAATTAAAAGGGCCGACAAGGTTATCTCTGTCAATGTCGCGCCTATGATAAAAAAAACCAAGAATCTTTTCGGCGAGACGATAGAAGTCCGAATGGTTGGTATTACGGCGGCGCGGGAAATAACAACACGCTCCGTCGGACCTTTCAGGGCTATCTGGATGGGAATTCACCGGACCTGGGAGATTATCTATCTGACCTTTGTGAGTATTGGGAAAATTATCCAGCGTGTCATCCCCGCGAAAACGATTGGGGGCCCTATTATGATTATGCAGATGGCGGGGCAGCAGGCACGGGCGGGGCTTGTAAACTTTCTCCTCTTTATGGCGCTTATCAGCATCAATCTCGGTATTCTGAACCTGCTGCCTATTCCTGTGCTGGATGGCGGGCATCTTTTTTTCATGCTTTTTGAGGCTGTGTTCGGTAAGCCCCTGAGCGTCAGAAAAATGGAGATTGCCCAGAATATCGGCCTGGCCCTGCTTGTCCTGCTGATGGTTTTTGCCTTTTATAACGACCTGTCAAGGATATTTCACTTCAAGGGATTTTTTTAATGGGGTGTCTCGGAATTGATACCACGGGCGCGGCTCTGAGCGTGGCATTTTGTGAAAACGGGGAAGTTATGGGAGAGGAATTTTACCAGGGAGAACTTCCGCATTCCACAAAGGTTCTTGCCATGCTGGATGCCCTGT
This sequence comes from Thermodesulfobacteriota bacterium, assembly GCA_024763435.1. GTDB lineage: Bacteria > Desulfobacterota > S145-22 > S145-22 > S145-22 > JANTFN01. Next base: position 3,988 of record JANTFN010000054.1, read on the forward strand.
TTGATTCGTTGAAGATTGAGCGGGAGTCTGTATCCTGTCTGGCGGTCACCGCGGGGCCGGGACGATACACCGCCTTACGGGTCGGCATGGCCACTGCCAAGGGAATCGCCTTTGCGCTGAATATTCCCATGGTCCGGGTGTCCACGCTGAAGGCCCTTGCCTGTTCAGCGCTTCCCTGTCAGGGGTCCGTGGTAACAGTCCTGGATGCCCGCCGCCACCTGGTTTACATTGCGCGGTTTCTAACGGATGGCGATACCCTTGAAAGGGAAACAGAGGATCAGGCTGTTACCTATCCGGATGCCGCTTCGATCATCCCGGAGGCCGCTCTCCTGCTCGGAGACGGAAGTGATCTTATCATTCCTTTCTTAGAGGAGAAAAAAATTTTTTGTAAAAAAGAAGCGTTTGTCCACGCGAAATGGGTTGCATTATTGGGAGAAATGAAGTTTAAAAAGGATAGAAACAGGGATGAGGTTTATGAGGGCCCCGCTTATATTCGTAAGGTAGAGGCGCAAAAGAATTTTAACCATCAACCTGTCAAAGGAGGGAACTATGCCCCTGAAAGATGAGGAGATTATTGCGCAACTGATGGCGGAAGATTCATCATTCCGGCAGATGAAACTTCAGCATCTCGAACATAAAAAACAGTTGGAGGACTATCAGAAAAAAGGTTATTTGACGCCGGCGGAACAGCGAGAAGTTCATCGTATCAAAAAATTAAAGCTTGCTTTGAAGGACAAAATGTATCAGGAAGTTATCGCATATCGTAAAAGAGAGGAAGGGGCATGAAGCTCACGGGTGCACAGATCCTGCTTGAAGGCCTCAAAAGGGAAGGCGTTGAGGTGGTTTTTGGCTATCCCGGCGGCGCGGTTTTAAATGTTTATGATGAGATCTTCAAGGAGAATTTCAAACATATCCTTGTGAGGCATGAACAGGGCGCCGTGCACGCGGCGGATGGCTATGCCCGATCTTCGGGAAAGGTTGGGGTTTGTCTGGTTACCTCCGGCCCGGGGGGTACCAACACGGTTACGGGAATTGCTACGGCCTATATGGATTCCGTTCCACTGGTTGTTTTTTCAGGTCAGGTTCCCACACCCCTTATCGGCAACGATGCTTTCCAGGAGGCGGATATCGTCGGGATAACGCGTTCCTGTACCAAACATAATTATCTCGTGAAAGATGTGAAGGAGCTTCCGAGAATCATTGGTGAGGCCTTCTATATCGCAAAATCGGGAAGACCCGGACCTGTCCTGGTTGATTTGCCAAAGGATGTCATGCTTGACAGCGGGAATGTGTCCTTTCCGGAAAACGTTTCCGTTCGGGGGTATCATCCCACGTACGAAGGGCACAGTTATCAGATAGAAAGGGCCCTTCAACTTATTTACAAGGCTAAACGGCCGATTATCTACGCAGGCGGCGGTGTTATTTTATCCAATGCGTCGAAGGAACTGACCGATTTTACGAAGATCCTGAATTTTCCTATCACGATGACACTGATGGGCTTGGGTGCTTTTCCTGTGACAGAGCCGCTGGCGCTGGGGATGCTGGGAATGCACGGAACCTTCAGCGCCAACATGGCTATCAGCGAATCTGATCTGGTCATTGCTATCGGAGCGAGGTTTGACGACAGGGTGACGGGAAAAATTGAGGAATTCGCGCCGCATGCCAGAATTATTCATATTGATATCGACCCCACCTCTATCAGTAAAAATATCAAGGTGGATATTCCCATCGTTGGGGATTGCAAACGTGTCCTTACCGTGCTTCTCAAAGAGATGGAAGGCCATGAGGATGAAACTGAACGGGTCAAGGGGCGCGTGGCGCCCTGGCTGGAACAGATTGAAAAATGGCGGAACAAGCACGCACTTGCCTATGAGCTGGAAGACGCCATTAAGCCCCAGTATGTGGTTGAAAAGATAGGGGAATTAACTGGAGGGAATGCGATAATTGCCACAGAGGTTGGGCAGAATCAGATGTGGGCGGCTCAGTTTTACAAGTTTACCAAACCGCGGACATTTTTGACATCCGGCGGGCTCGGGACGATGGGCTACGGCCTTCCCGCGGCCATCGGGGCACAGGTAGCTCATCCCGATGCCACCGTTATTGATATTGCCGGGGATGGGAGCATTCAGATGAACATTCAGGAGATGGCGACGGCTGTTCAGTACAATCTTCCGGTTAATATCGTGATTCTGAATAATTCGTATCTTGGGATGGTTCGCCAGTGGCAGGAGCTGTTTTTCGACAGGCGATACGCCTATACCTGCATGGAAAACATTGCGCCCGATTTTGTTAAACTCGCGGAGGCTTATGGCGCTTTAGGGTTCAGGGTCGAAAAAATGAAAGAGGTTGTTCCTACCCTTAAAAAGGCCTTTAAGGCCAAACGGCCGGCTATTATTGATGTCGTCGTGGAGAAATTTGAAGGGGTGTATCCCATGGTGCCCGCCGGCGCGTCTCTGAAACAAATGCTTTTAGTATAGGAGAAGGTATGCGGCATACATTGTCTGTCCTTGTTGAAAATGAATTTGGTGTTTTGTCTCGGGTAGCCTCGCTTTTCAGTGCCAGGGGGTTTAATATAGAAAGCCTGTGCGTTGCCGAAACGCTGGACCCGTCTCTTTCGCTGATGACGATCGTGACTCGCGGGGATGAAATGATTATGGAACAGATAACGAAACAGCTCAACAAGCTGATAAATGTTATCAAGGTGACTGATCTTTCGGAAAAAAAATTTGTGGATCGGGAGCTTGTCCTGGTCAAGGTAAAGGCGACGAAAACAAACCGCGCGGAAATACTCAGGATTGTGGATATTTTTCGCGGAAAGGTCGTGGACGTCAGTCTGAAAACATTAAGTATCGAGATAACAGGGGATGACGGGAAGATTTCGGCCATGATTGAACTTCTCAGGCCCCTGGGTATCAGGGAAATTGTCCGCACGGGAAAAATTGCCATGCTACGGGCAGTAAAATAGAGGGCACGAGAGGAAGAAAAGGCTAAGGGTTAAGGGTAAGAGGTGACAGGCAAGATAGCTGAAAGCAAAATAAAAAGGCTTGGGACTTCGAGCTTTTCTGCTTCTGCCTTACGTCTGATGACCCCTTAATCAAACACTTAAAAAAGAAAGGAGAAAATTTTATGAATATTTATTATGATAAAGACGCGAATCAGGATATCCTGAAAGGCAGAAAAATTGCCGTTATCGGTTATGGAAGCCAGGGAAACGCCCACGCGAATAACCTTAAAGATTCCGGCTACGATGTGGTTGTTGGTCTTCACGCGGGGAGCAAATCACGCGCCAAGGCGGAAGCGGCCGGGCTGACTGTTCTGGACAATGCCACCGCGGCCAAACAGGCCGATATCGTGATGATTCTCGCTCCGGACGAAAAGCAGAAGGCCATTTATGACGCGGATATTGCTGCCGGCCTGGTCCCGGGGAACTATCTCGCGTTTGGTCACGGGTTTAATATCCATTTTGGCCAGATTGATCCGCCGGAAGGCGTCAATGTCTTCATGGTTGCCCCCAAAAGTCCCGGGCATCTTATGCGCCATGAATATGTAAAGGGCAACGGAGTCCCTTCTCTCATCGCGGTTCACAGAGATCCCGCGGGGGATACGAAGGAAGTGGCTATCGCCTACGCGGCCGCGCTGGGGTCGGGGCGGGCTGCCATTCTGGAAACGACTTTCCGCGAAGAGACAGAAACAGACCTGTTTGGAGAACAGGCGGTCCTGTGCGGGGGAATCAGCGCGCTCATGACGACCGCCTTTGAGACGCTTGTCGAGGCGGGCTACGCGCCGGAGATGGCTTATTTTGAATGTATCCACGAGATGAAGCTGATTGTGGATTTAATCTATGAGGGCGGGATTTCCGATATGCGCTATTCCGTCAGCAACACCGCGGAATATGGCGACCTGACACGGGGACCTCGTGTTATCGATGATCACGTGCGTGAAACCATGTGGGACATTCTCTCGGATATTCAGTCCGGGGAATTCGCGAAAGAGTGGATCCTGGAAAATAAGGCTGGCCGGCCCGTGTTTAACGCCCTCGTGCGCGAGGCCGAAAACCACATGGTAGAAGATGTTGGCGCCAAACTCAGAGGGATGATGAACTGGCTTTCCAAAGACAAAATTATTGATAAGAAGAAGAATTAAAGGGGTCGTCTTTGATGATGACGACGGAAAAGAACAGGCTCGCGAGGGAAGGGCGGGCGGTCCTCGCCTTCCTCGCGGTTTTTATCCTCTTTACCCTGGTTTTGGGTTGGTGGATAGCCGCAACCATCCTGAGCCTGTTCTTTGTTTTCAGTATCTATTTTTTTCGTAATCCCACGCGTGTGCCCCCGGGCGAGGAGCAGGATGTTCTTTCGCCGGCGGATGGAAAGGTTGTTCAAAATGAAATTGTTGATGACGACCGCTACCTGAAGACACACTGCAGGAAGATCGGCATTTTTATGTCTCTCTTTAATGTCCATGTCAATCGCGCCCCCGTATCCGGAACGGTGCAGGAAAGTATTTATCATGAAGGTAAATTTGTGTCGGCAAACCTCGACAAGGCCTCGGATGATAACGAACAGAATGCCTTGATTATCAAGACCGGGGGTGGTATAAGGGTTTGTGTTGTACAGATAGCCGGGCTGATAGCGAGGAGAATCGTCTGTTACCCGGCCGAAGGTGTGTATTGTGAAAGAGGGAGTATTTTTGGAATGATAAAATTTGGATCACGGCTTGATGTGTATCTCCCGGAAGGTGTTGATGTCCTTGTAAAAAAGGGACAGAAGGTTCGCGCGGGAGAGACAATCCTTGCAAGACTGAAAGAGGGGGAAAAGACGTGAAAAAAGGCATTTATGTGCTGCCGAGTCTGCTGACTTCCGGGAGCCTGTTTCTGGGGTTTTATTCTGTGTTACAGGCCTTTCAGGGGCGTTTTATCCATGCCGCCATGGCCATTATGTTTGCCGCTGTCCTTGACGGGCTGGACGGAAAAGTTGCCCGCCTGACGAAGACGGAAAGCCGTTTTGGCGTGGAATACGATTCCCTTGCCGACCTTGTTTCATTTGGCGTGGCGCCTGCCACACTTGCCTATACATGGGCCCTCAGGCCCTTTGGGAGGTTCGGCTGGCTGGCCGCTTTTTTGCTGCTTGCCTGTGCCGCCCTGCGGCTTGCGCGTTTCAATGTTCAGGTAGATACCACGGAATCGTCCCGTTTTGTCGGTCTTCCAACACCCGCCTCGGCTGGGATGATTGCCATGCTGGTCCTGTTTTTTCACCGTCTTGATATCGTTCTTGTAAATCGCTCTATTGTTATTCTTCTCTTGGTCTATTTTCTCGCCTTCCTGATGGTGAGTTCCGTTCGTTTCAATTCCTTTAAAAAACTCGACCTTATCAAACGTAAGCCATTCAGCACGCTGGTCCTGATGGTGTTGACCCTGGTCGTGATTGTCGCGGAACCGGAAATCATGCTTTTCGCAATTTTTTCCTTGTATATTTTATCCGGACCTGTTATATATCTGCATCATTTGATAGTGAAAAAAGAAGTGGAAGAAGAGGAGCCAGTCGAAGAACTTATGTAAGCATAATCCCCTTATTCCCCGGTAGCTCAGTTGGCAGAGCGGGTGGCTGTTAACCACCTTGTCGCTGGTTCGA
>JANTFN010000055.1 GCA_024763435.1 Thermodesulfobacteriota bacterium
TCGGCCAGGAAATGTTCAAAAAACTTACGGAGGAGGAAGAAATCCACCGCAGGCTCCTGAATGACCAGTTTTATTCCCTTCAAAATCAGGGGGAATGGGTTTGGGGTGATTAAGATATGAAAAAAATCGTATTATTCGCCTTTAACGGCGATAAAATGTGCTTTATACATGTCCTGTTAAACGCCCTCGACATGAAAAAACAGGGATACGACGTTAAAATCGTGGTAGAAGGATCTGCGACGAAACTGGTGCCGGAAATGGCCAGGGAAGGTGATTTTCTCCACCCTCTTTATGAAAAGGCCAAGGCACAGGGGCTTTTTGCCATCATCTGCAAGGCGTGTTCCGCCAAAATGAAGGTCCTCAAAGAAGTAGAAAAAGAAGGGTTACCCGTGGGAGGGACGTTAAACGGCCATCCCAGCATGGCGGAATTCATTGATCAGGGTTATCAGTTAATTACGTTTTAGGTTTTTAGGTGGAAGGTAGAAGGTGGAAGGTAGAAGAAGCAAACATGTGACCATGTGCAAAACAAAGTGATTTTCCTTCAACCTTCAGACTTCAACCTAAACACCTAATGGCCTTTAATCTGTCTGTTAAGGCTGCCTGAAAACTGGGTTTGTTAAGCGTTAAAACAACAACATCTAAAGGAGTTAGATCGTGAATATATTAGGAATTTATGGGAGCCCAAGAAAAAATGGAAATAGCGACATCGTCCTTGATAAGGTACTTGAAGGCGCCGCTGAATCCGGGGCAACGATACAAAAACTATACGTAAGAAACCTGAAAAACCTGTCTGGCTGCAGGGAATGCGGGGCGTGTGAAAAAGACGGAAATTGCGCGGTAAAAGACGATATGCAGCCGGTTTATCCCCTTTTTGAAAGCGCCGATGTCATTCTCCTTGCCTCCCCCATCTTCTTTTATGGATTGTCTGCGCAGATCAAGGCCCTTATTGACAGAGGCCAGGCCATGTGGTCCCGGCGCATGCTGAACAAACCGAGGGAAGAATGGAAAAACCATGAAAGTGGCCGAGGCTATCTCATCGCGGTAGGCGCGACAAAAGGCAAAAATCTCTTTGAAGGGGTTAAATTCGTGGCAAAGTATTTTTACGACGCCCTTGACATGAGCTATGAAGGCGGCCTGTTTTACAAGGGGCTTGAAGGGAAAGAAGACGCCAAAAACAACCCCGAAATCATGCAGGAAGCCGCCGAATTTGGGCGGAACCTTGTCAAAAAAGTGTAACATCGATCCTTTAACCTGCAAGGTTTCACGCATAATTATGGATCCTTAGAGGCTACCATCCCCGTGTCCAACCACCTGATTAACGAACAGAGCCCTTACCTGCGCCAGCATGCCGACAACCCCGTAGACTGGTTCCCGTGGAACAACGCCGCGCTTGAAAAGGCCCGGAGGGAAAACAAGCCTATTTTCCTCTCCATCGGGTATGCCACCTGCCACTGGTGCCATGTCATGGCCCATGAATCCTTTGAGGATACAGAGGTCGCTGAAACCCTCAACCGGGGTTTTGTGGCCATCAAGGTAGACCGTGAAGAACGTCCGGACATTGATCACCTCTACATGACCGCCTGTCAGGCCCTGACCGGCCAGGGGGGATGGCCGCTGTCACTCTTTCTGACACCTGAAGGCAAACCCTTTTACGCGGGAACCTATTTCCCAAAAAAAGGCCGGTTTGGAATGCCGGGCTTTCTGGACATCCTCAAAAAGATAGCCCAACTCTGGGAGACAAGCCCGGAAAAACTCCTCGATGCCGGAAACGCGGTAACCCGTATCATTAAACAGGCTGGTACTGACGGGCCCGGGGGACCCATCCCCCCGGTTGAAGAAACCCTCACCCACGCTTACGCGGCCTTGCAAAATACCTTTGATGCAAAACACGGTGGATTTGGCGCCGCCCCCAAGTTTCCCACCCCCCATCATCTTACCTTTCTGCTAAGGTGGTATTCTGAAAAACATGCCTCACCCGCCCTTAAAATGGTGGAGAAAACACTCCAGGCCATGCGCGGAGGCGGAATTTTTGACCAGATAGGATATGGATTTCACCGATACAGCGTGGATACCTCCTGGCATGTCCCCCACTTTGAAAAGATGCTCTATGATCAGGCCCTGCTGATGATGGCCTTTGCAGAATGCTATCAGGTCACAGGCAAACCGGTTTATGCGGGCATTATCGACGAAACCCTCACCTACCTGCTGCGGGATATGCGTCATCCTGACGGTGGCTTTTTTTCGGCGGAAGATGCCGACAGCGATGGAGAAGAAGGGCGGTTCTACCTCTGGCGCCCTGAAGAAATTACCTCGGTCCTCGGTCGGGAAACAGGTGCGCTCATTTGCCGTTTCTTTGACATCACGAAAGAAGGAAATTTCGAGGCAGGCATGAGTATTCCGAGAATCCCGGTCCCGGATGCGGTTTTTGCCGAAGAAGCGGGCATCCCTCTCAAGGAACTGCGGGCCCTCCTGCAGAAAGCCATAAAAAACCTGTTTGAACACCGGAATACCCGAAACCATCCCCTGAAGGACGATAAAATTCTCACCTCATGGAACGGCCTGATCATCGCCGCCCTCGCGACGGCCTCCCGCGCCACGGGTCACCAGGCCCCCCTGAACGCCGCGAAACGCTGCGCGGATTTCATTCTCGCTTCCCTGAAAAAAGGGCCGCGCCTTTCTCACCGCTACAGAAACGGCAACGTGGCCGTGGCCGGATTCCTCGAAGATTATGCCTTTTTTGCCTGGGGGCTTCTGGAGCTCTACGAATCTTCCTTAGACGCCTCCTGGCTTGAAACGTGTCTCCAGTTAACCGATACCATGATTGAACGCTTCGAGGATCAACCCGGTGGAGGATTCTTTTTCACGGGCAAGGACGAGACATCGCTTTTTCACAGAACCCGGGAAATCTATGACGGCGCCATTCCTTCATCTAACGCCGTCGCCCTGTCAAACCTTATCCGGCTGGGGCACTTGACCGGTCAATCATCCTATCACGAAAAAGCAGCGGCGCTGATACGGCGATTTTCTTCCCAGGTTTCCAGCACCCCTCAGGGGTACACGCATTTTCTCGGCGGGCTCATGGCATCAGTCGCGCCGTATCATGAAATCATTGTCACTGGAAACCCGGCAGAAAAATCCGTGTCTCGAATAATTACCTGGCTTCAGAGACAGTTCCTGCCCAATACGGTTATTTTAAATTATAAACCCGGCGATGAAATCTTACCGGAGCTCTGCCCCTTTTTGAAATCATATCCGGTTAAAGGGCGTCAGCCGGTTGTTTATATTTGTGAAAACAGGTCCTGCCAGAAACCTGTTTCAACGCTTGAAGAGGTCCGCCAGTCCCTTATGGCCGAACAAGACAGATAAACCCTGTTTGAACACCTTTGAATTCCCGGACAAGCAGGATACTTTCTTCTTTAAAACCAGAAAACGCCTTGACAAGCATGAATTTTGAACTATGCTAATAATAATTATGAATTATTATTTCAACCCCAACCCGAAAAGGAGAAGCGCATGAAAAAAACCTGTTTAATGGTAGCCCTCGTATTTTTTATCGGCATCCTGACCCTGCCGCTCATGGCTGGCCAAAAAGCCCTTCCGAAGGCAGATCCCGCGGCCTTATGGACATATATCACCCAGACCTCTCCCTATAAAAACTGGAAACCATGGCCGGATCACAAGGGATTACAAAAGGGAAGAGCCCCCCATGGACCCTTTCACAAGGTCTTTGTTAATGACATTGCCCTGAGTTCCCCCAAGCCCCCTGTCAAATACGGGAGTATTGTCGTTAAAGAAAACTTTAACAAGAAAAAGCAGTTAAAAATCATCACCGTCATGTACAAAGTCAAAGGCTATAACCCAAAGGACGGGGACTGGTTCTGGGCAAAATACACCCTCAAGGGCATGGCAAAACCTTTCGGAAAACCCAAGGGGTGCGTAGGGTGCCATGGAACACGTGCCAACAATGATTTTATTCTGCTGCATGAATTCAAATAACCTGTCAAAGTCTCCGGGAGGGAATCGGCTTCCCTCCCGCACCTCGTCGGAGTAAGGTATGTTTCTTATTCACCCTGTGTTGCAGGGTTGCGCTATTCTGCTTTCGCTCTATGTCGCTGCCCTTGGAATTCAGCGTTTTTTGGCCCTTCATCTGAAACAGAAACGCCGGTTTTTATGGAAGCGCCACGTTACCCTTGGACTCATCACCATGGTCGTCTGGCTGGCCGGGATTGTGGGAGGAGTCTCCGCTGTCCGTTTTTTCTGGCACGGATTTTTGCTCACGGGACAGCACGGCATCACGGGGCTGATTCTTATCCCGTTCATTATCTTCGGTATCATCTCGGGCCTGTATATGAACCGAAAAAAGAGAAAAAGGCTTGCCCTGCCCCTGCTTCACGGCATTAACAACATCTTTGTTATTCTGCTTACACTCTCCCAGATTTATACCGGTCTGGGGGTTTACAGCGCGTTTGTCCTGGGAAATTAGGGAAACCTATCGGAAAATCACCTGCGGGTGAGATCAAAAAACCCCAAAATATTTTCATGATGTCCAATTTGAAGGCGTTTAATCCAAAGAGGGTCTTATTCGTTTTGTCTTTACCTCTCGGCTTCAACCTTTACGTTTTTCTCTTTTAAATTCTCTTTTTGTTGTGGTATAAGGCTCCTTGAAGGCATGGAGGCAGCGATGAAAAAAATTAAAGCTCTCTTTCAAAACCGCGATTTTATTTTCACCCTTGCCATCTGTCTTGGCCTGGGTTTTGGCCGGCCGGCCCAATGGCTCAAGGGGTCTGTTCTCCCCGCGCTGGCCGTCATCATGACGGTCTCCACGCTTGGCATTTCGGGCAGCCTTTTCAAAAAACCGCGCTCCCTGATAGGTCCCGTTGCTGCCGGAATTTTTATGAGCTTTGTCATCCAGGGCGGCACCCTGATAGGCCTGGGCAAACTCCTGATTACGGATAAGATGCTATGGACCGGGCTGGTGCTTGTCGCGTCGGTTCCGCCGGCAATCGCCATTATTCCCTTTACGGGCCTGCTGGAAGGGGACACCACCTTCTCGCTCATTGCCACAATCGGGGGGTACCTCAGCGGCCTGGTCATTACCCCGCTCATCTGTTTCCTCATCCTCGGGGCAAGCCTCATTCACCCCATGAAAATCCTTCTTATTCTTGCGGAACTCGTCATCGCACCAATCATTGTTTCCCGTATTCTCGTTTACAAAGGGCTCGATGACCCGATTCTTCCCTACAAGGGTCTTATCACCAACTGGGGATTTTTTATTGTCATTTACACTATTATAGGTCTTAACCGAACGGTCTTTTTCAAGGACCCCGCTTTTATTCTCCCCCTCCTTATTATCTGTTTTTTGAGCACCTTTATTCTGGGTGGTGCCATCGGAATTATCTGCCGAATTTTCAATATCGGCGCCGAACGACGTATCAGCCTCAACCTCCTGGGAACCCTGAAAAATGCGGGAACTGCCGCCGGGATAGGCCTGCTTCTTTTCGGAAAAACCGCCGCGCTTCCCGCCGCCGTGGTAACAACCTTCATGATTGTCTATTTCATCTGGCTTGGCCTCAAACAGCAGTGGCAAAAAAAACGGGCCCTTCCCTGAGAGAAAAGACCCATTTTTTCCACTGGCCGGTTCCCCGAAACCGTCAGTCTTTCCTGCGCATTCGTTGTTCAAGCCGTCTTGTCACATAGTATAAGGGATAGGTCAGCAGCATATACAACACGGCGAGGGGAATGTAGGCCTCAAAGGTCCGGTAGGTCGTGGCGTTGATAATTTCAGACGCCTTGGTCAGCTCCCGCACAGAGATAACCGACAACAGCGAAGAATCCTTGATGAGAGAAACGAATTGTCCGGTTACCGGAGGCAGCACCCTTCGAAAGGCCTGCGGAAAAATAATATACCGCATCGTCTGCCATTCTGAGAGCCCCGTCGCCTTGGCGGCCTCTATCTGCCCCTTTTCGATCGATTCAATTCCCGCGCGTACCATCTCGGAAATATAGGCCCCGGAAAAAAAGGCCAGGGTAATACTGCCTATAACCACCGGATTGTTGAGGCGCACAATCGACGCCACGCAAAAATAAAAAATATAAATCTGAACGAGAAGCGGGGTCCCGCGAAACAACTCCACATACATCTGCGAAAGCTGATTGACAAACGGGTTTTTCGCGGTACTGGCAATTCCGCTTGCCACCCCGATTGCCAGGCCGAGGATGATAGAAAAAATGGAAATAACAACCGTATAGACAAACCCCCGGATAAAAAGCGTCCGGTACTGCCACGGCACATGCCAGTCCCAGTGATAGTCAATACTCGAAAGAAGCAGGTAAAAAATTATAAGGGCCGCAAACCCGATAACCGCCCGCGCAAAAAGTTTTTTTGCCATCTCATCAGGGAATCAGGCCGTGAAAATACCGGTCATACAAAGCCTTATATCTTCCATCTTTTTTCACTGTTTCCAGAAACAGGTTCAGCCAACCGAGAAAATCATAATCACCCTTACGGATAGCTATGGCAAAGGGTTCATAGGTAAACGGCTTCAGCAGGGCATAGGTGTTTTTGGGGTTCTGTTTCCGGTGTTTCGCGATAGACAACTGGTCATAAATAAAGGCATCCGCCCGCCCAGTGACAACCTCACGCACGCATGCCGTCTCGTCCTTAAAACGGTTGATCTGCGCCTTTGGGAATCGTTTTTTCGCGATGAGATCCCCTGTCGTCCCCGTCTTTACAGCGATAATTTTCCCGCTTTGGTTCAAGGCGTCCACCGAGGTAAGGCCGGGGCTGCGCTTTTTACTCACAAGGGCGCAAAGCCCCGTCACAAAATAGGGGTCCGTAAAACTTACCGCCTTGGCGCGTGTCAGGGTTCGTGTCATCCCGGAAATAATCAGATCAACCTTGCCCGTCTGCAGGGATGGGATCAGTCCCGTCCATTCGATATCATTGATTTCGAGTTTCACCCCCAGATCCTTCGCAATGAGCCTCGCAATTTCTACATCAAACCCAATGGGGTTCCCTTTTTTGTCGGCATATTCAAACGGAAAGTATTCAATCTCCATCCCGACCTTCAAGGTGCCGGCCTGAATGACATGATTCAGGGTACTCCCCTTAAAAATCGCGTAAGGCGTTACCTCGGCAGAAAAGGCCATTCCAGAAAAACATAAAAAAACCAAACATCCAGCTATAACCGAAAACATCTTGCGGCGCATTTTGCGTTCCTCCTTTTACTTAATTATAGTTTAAGGGTGCGGTTTGTCAATATTTCAGGGGGCATCCCCCGTAGCAGCAAAACCTTCTTCAAATTTATCAGTCTACAAAAAATAATTAAATTATTTGATTTCCTTAAACATTTTAATGGGAGCCCGGCAGATGGGACAACTGCTGGGTGCCACACCCACGGCCACATAACCACAATTGGTACAGAGAAAGTAGCCCTCTTCCTCAATATCCCGGTCGCCGCGCGCGAGGGTATCGACGGCCTCCCTGAAGAGGTCGAAATGGGCCTTTTCAGACTGCTGAATCCATGTCATACTCATAACAGCCTCCGTCCGATCCTCCGCCCGTGCCTGTTTGATAAATTCCGGATACAGGGTAAACATATCCCCCTCTTCTTCGCTCACGGCCGTTTCAAGGTTTTTCCGTGTTTCGCCGACACCTCCCAGGGCATCAAGGTGATTCAAGGCATGCACGGTCTCCGCCTCGGATACGGCCCTGAACAGATGCGCGATATTCGGCATCCCTTCCTCTTCCGCCTGTCGCGCAAAGGCGTGGTAGCGCATACGGGTTTCGCTCTCATCATTAAACCCGGCAATTAGATTTTCATCTGTTTTTGACATAGGAAGCCTCCTGCTAACAGTCACCCTTTTTACAGAGAAAAACTCACCTGGACCTTAAATATTTTTATTGCAGGGAGTTGAAGCATTTCATCAACCCCTGTCTTTTCTGAAATCTCATCCAGCACGGCCTCGATGCCCGCCTGGGAGGGCGCGCTCAGGGTAAACCAGATATTGTAATACGCCTGACGTTCATAATTGTGGGTTACTCCCGGAAAACCGTTCACCACCGCCACAAACGCCTCGACCGTCTCATCGGGGACACGCGCGGCACAGAGGGTACTGACCCATCCGAGGCGTCTCGGGTCAAGAACCGCTCCGATCCTCCGGATAATCCCCTCCTCCTTCAATCGTTTTAATCGCTTCAGAACCTCTTCCCCCGACAGCCCCACCTCCCGGCCAATCACCGTAAACGGAGACGGGTCAACAGGAAAATTCCTTTGAACGGCATTGAGGATCCTCCTGTCAGTATCATCCACCGGCTGATTCCTTCCTGTTCACGCTTTTTGGCTCATAGGCGCAATAGGGCTCTTCCGCCAGGTAGTTTCCCGTAGCCTCATAGGCGCGGGCGCGGCAGCCCCCACAGACCTTTCGATATTCACATATCCCGCATTTTCCCTCGTATTTTTCCTCGTCCCGAAGGTCCTGAAATATTTTGGAAGAGGCCCATATCTCGTGGAAGGGTGTTTGACGGACATTCCCGCAGTCCAGTTCCAGGTAGCCGCACGGCTGCGCCTGCCCCGTATGGGAAATAAAACAGAAGGCGTTGCCGCCGAGGCACCCCTTGGTTACGGCATCAAGGCCGAAGGTCTCCATTGTGACAGGCTTTCCGTCTAATTTGGCCCGTTGACGTATCACCCGGTGATAATGCGGCGCGCAGGTTGCCTTGAACTCGATCGGATAGTGTTCGTGCTGGTCGTAAAACCAGTTCAGGGTCTTTTCATAATCCTCCGGCGATATCTCCTGTTGAACCAGTTCCTTGCCCCGTCCCGTGGGAACCAGCAGAAAGATATGAACCGCCACCGCCCCGACATCAAGGGCAAGCTTCAGGATGTCATCCAACTGGTCAAGATTCATCTTTGTAATCGTGGTGTTAATCTGGAACGGCAGCCCCGCCTCTTTCGCATAGCGCAGCCCCTGCAGGGACCCTTCAAAGGCGCCGGGGACCTGCCGGAACCTGTCGTGGTGTTCCGCGTCTTTGCCGTCAATACTGACACTGATACGCTGAATCCCAGAGGCCACCATTTTATGCGTTGTCTCCGGAGTCATCAAGGTTCCGTTGGTCGCCAGGACCATCCGAAGGCCCTTATCCGTGCCGTAACGCGCCAGGTCAAAGACGTCCTCCCGCATCAGGGGTTCACCCCCCGTCAGGATAATTACGGGTTTCGAAAAAGAGACGATCTCATCGAGCAGCCCCAGGGCTTCCTCTGTCGTCAATTCGTCGGGATAGGGCCCGTATTTCGCCGCCGCCCGGCAATGGACGCAGGACAGGTTGCAGGAACGGGTAATCTCCCAGGCAATCATCCGGAGGTTGGGGGTTTTATTTGGTTGCACATTCCCTGCTTCATGTGGATGAGTCATAAACTTTCCTTTCTAAAAAGCTTTTCCGGTTCAAGGTTTTATATTTTCAATCTTTATATTTATAATTTTTCATATATAGTCATAAAAGTCTCCCGGCTTATTCCAGACTGTGCACAAATATGTCTCAACGTTGACCCTTTGATATTCCTGTGGTTA
>JANTFN010000056.1 GCA_024763435.1 Thermodesulfobacteriota bacterium
TGAGGCATTTGACCCGAAGGGGCTTAATGCCACCCTCTCCAACGGAAAAGCGGAGGCATGCGGAGGCGGCCCTGTTATCACCGCCATGCTGGCAGCCTCCGGCCTTGGCGCCCATCACGCCAAGGTCCTGGCCTATGGGGATTCCGGTGACACGACGGGTGACAACAGCGCTGTTGTCGGCTATCTCTCCGCCGTCTTCTATAAAAAAACGGCCGGTAGCGTATCACAGAAAAAGGTCGGCGTTGACCTGGGATTATCAGATGAGGAAAAGACCACGCTGCGCACCCTGGTACGTGAAACCATTCAGGCCCGCCTAAGCAACGAAAAAGTCCCCCCCTTGCCCGACCTGACACCCGTTCTAAGGGAACGCCGGGGCGCGTTTGTTACCCTCACAAAAAAGGGGGGCCTCAGAGGCTGTATCGGACTCATCCGGGGTGTCCGGCCCCTCGCGGAAACTATTCGTGAAATGGCCCTTGCGGCAGCTTTTCAGGACCCGAGATTTCCACCTCTGTCAAAAAATGAATGGTCTGACGTTGAAATTGAAATCTCTGTCCTGACGCCCTTCTCTCAGATAAAAGATTTCTCCGAAATAGAAGTCGGGAAACATGGCCTTTATATTGAAAAGGGGGCCTATTCAGGTCTCCTCCTTCCCCAGGTTGCTACGGAATATGGTTGGAATGCTGAAGAATTTCTGCAACAGACCTGCCGGAAAGCGGGGCTTTCCCCCGAGGCCTACAAAGACCCCGACGCCAGAATATTTCTGTTCTCAGCCGATATTTTTTAAACAGAGGCGGTGATGCGTAAAAAAATAATGGTTGTGGATGACGATACCCTCCTTCGTGAAATGCTGGTCGACATTTTGGAATCGGAAGGATATGAAACAGCAGCTGCTGAAAACGGCAACGCAGGGATAGAATTATATAAAACCTTCTCCCCTGAAATTATTGTAACAGACATAAGGATGCCCGGCAAAAATGGTTTTGAAATGGTTCAGTATATCCGCGAAGACTCCCCTGAAGAAATTCCCGTTGTTTTTATAAGTGGCTGGTTTAAAGCCGATGTGGATTATTCAGAGGCTGGCATCAATCCCCTGATGTATAACCTGGACGCGCCCTGGACTTATTTTCTACAGAAACCTTTCCGCGTCCATCAGCTAATAGAAGTTATCGATCTCATCGAAATACCCTGAACTTAAATTCTAGCATCTTATTACATCATTATTTCAATTTGCGCGTGTTTCCTGGCCTCTTTCATCCACGCATCAATTTTTTTACCCATTTCCTGCCTATATAAGATTTGTTTTATCTCCGGAAGGGCCTTTTTAAATGAGGTATGCCTTGCGTGTGTAACGTCAAGGACCTTAATGATATGAAACCCTCCCTTTGTTTCAATCACATTTGAAACGCCGCCTTTTTTAAGACGAAATGCCTCTTTAGCAATAGGTTTTGACAGTGATTTTTTATCAAACCATCCAAGATCATTGATAATTTTTACCGTCGGATTGGATTGGTAGGTCTTTGTGATAGTCGGAAACGATTTCCCTTTGTAAAGATCTGATTCAATTTTCATAATTATATTCTGCCGCCTCAATCGTTCGTTCCCTGGCAAATCCCCTGATATCGGAACAAATATCTCCGCTATTTTTACCCTTTCCCCGCCCTGAAACCGCTTTTGATGGCTTTTATAATACGCCTTCATTGCATCATCAGTGATGGAAATATGTGCTTTGATATTCGTATTAAAAAATCTTATTCTTTCAATTTTCTGCTTCAGCGCTGTGCGGTAATCCCGCATTGTAAGACCGTTTTTTTCAAGATACCCGGTAAACTGCTTATCCGTCATCTTATTCTGTTTCATGATTGATTTATACGCCGCGTCCACTTCTTTATCCGTCACCTGGCGCCCGGTCTTTTTTAACTCATTTTCAATCAAAACAACTGAAATACTTTGATTCAGAAAAAAAGAAAGGGTCTGGGGATCATGAAGCTTCATTTTTGCTGCTTTATCAGGATTTTCCAGTTTAAAAATCTTTATCTCCCGCTCAACATCTGACAAAGTAATAATTTTTTCATTAACCTTCGCAGCAACTCTGTCAACAACCCTTGCCTGAACCGTTGCCGCCAAAAGGACTCCTCCCAAAATAACCACACACATCCTCTTCCAAGAATTCTTCACCAACACACCATCCCCCTTTTGTTATCTCGCTCTCGGTAATTTCACTGATTGCAGGATATCATAATATCGGATAATATTCGAGCTTTTCTTCAATTCATCAACCCACGCCACGCGTTTTCTCTCCCGTCGTACCTGTTGAAGTTTTCGAGCAATTTGAGGCCCGGCCTCTTTCAAGGAAATCGTCCTTGCCGGGCGAATCCCCAACAATTTCACAATATGGTAGCCATAAGGTGAATGCGTAATCATGCCTGTTTCGCCAACCTTCAGTTTACGGACCTCTTCAAATTCAGCGGGGAGATAGTCCTCTCGCCAATAACCCAATTCCCCTCCCTGCTTTCCGTCGGGAGAAATGGAATATCGCTTCGCCAGTTCCGAAAAATCCTTCCCTTGTCTCAGGCTGCTCTGTATCTCTTCCGCCATTTTTTTCGTCGGCACAACAATCTGAGCCAAGCGGTATTGCTGGGGCAGTAAAAACGCATCCCGGTGGTTCTGGTAATATTCTTTTATTTCTTCATCAGAAACATCTTTCACTGAGCTCAGGCGTTTTTTAACAAGTTTTTCAATCATCATATTATGGCGCAGGGCGGATCGCCACATTTTCAGGGACAAATGGAGGGTCGTAAGATGCGCGCTGAATGACTTCCCGTAATCACGCAATGCCGTGTTAACCACGCGATCCACTTCACCGGATCCCACGTGAATTCCCTCCTTCGCCGCCTCCATGAGCAGAACCTTTTTTTCAATAAGTTTCTCAAGAAGGGCCTTTTTAAGCGTTTCATCCACATCATAAACAACCGAATCCTTCTGCCCCCCCGCACGCACAAGGGTTTGATAATACTGTTTTAAATCCTTATCCGTAATCTCCACACCGTCAACTTTTGCAATGATTTTATTGTCGTGAAATACCTCCTGTTTTCTGCCGCAGGAAGTCAGGAACAGGCAGAACCAGGCAAAAATAAACACCCTGATGGCAGCAGATCGAACGATCATACCCTCCCCTGATTAATTTTCCGTAATACCTTTTTGTCCTTGATTTTTATCATACACAAGGAATTGCTTCAAGATGGATTTTACGCGGGCGCAATACGCCTCCCGGGTATCCGGCATCTGTGTTCTGATAATAAGCTTTTGAGCGGACGACAGGCTGAAACGGGCGGGGTCAGATTCAATCAAGGCCACCATCTTTTGCGTATCAACCCTGTTTTCCCCGGAAAAAGTCAGTGTAAACGCATCCTGGCTGCCGGAAAGGCGCGTGACACCGGCATCACACAGCCACAACTTCAGATTAACCCCTTCAAGGAGGTTTTTCACCTCTTCCGGCAAGGCGCCGAATCGGTCCTTCAACTCTTCCTCAAGGCGGGAAACATCCTCAGGCCTGTCAGCATCCGCGAGCTGTCTGTAAAATGCCAGTCTCAAATCCATTTGCGGGATATACGCCTCGGGAATATAGGCCGGGAAAGGTAGTTCAATATCCGTCGGCGGCGGGGGCGCCTTCCACTCTCCGCGCAATTTTTTAACCTCTTCCTCTATAATCTTCATATAAAGGTCAAACCCGATTTCGGCAATTTTGCCCGACTGCCTGTGCCCAAGCAGGTTTCCGCCACCCCGCATATTCAAATCCATGAGTGCCAGCTTAAACCCGGAACCGAGGCTCGAATACTCCTGAAGGCTCTGAAGCCGTTTAAGCCCTGCCTTGGGAAGAATAGCCCGGTGGGGAATCATAAAGTAGGCATACGCCTGGCGATCCGACCGACCGATGCGCCCCCGGAGCTGATAAAGCGTGGACAGCCCAAACTGTTCCGCGTGATGGACAAAAAGGGTATTCACATTCGGGATATCCACACCCGATTCAATAATGGTTGTGCAAACCAGGACATCCGTTTCATGACGCATAAAGGCAAGGATAACAGGCTCCAGTTCCCCTTCGTCCATCTGTCCATGGGCGTAAGTCACCGTTGCGGACGGAATCAGCTCCTGAATAATTTCGCGCATCCGCGCGATACTCTTGACACGATTATGGACAAAAAAGACCTGACCACCCCTCGCAAGCTCCCGTTCTATTCCTTCCCGGATAACAGACTCCCGGAAGCGGACAATCTTGGTCACAACAGGCCGCCGCGCGCGCGGGGGCGTCGTAATCAGGCTCAGGTCCCGCAGGCCCGACATGGACATCTGAAGCGTCCTTGGGATCGGGGTCGCCGAAAGCGTTAGGACATCAACCGCGGCGGCAAGGCGCTTCAGCAGTTCCTTATGCGCAACCCCGAAACGATGCTCTTCGTCCACAACAAGAAGGCCAAGGTCTCTGAATTTAACGTCCTTCTGGAGAAGCCGGTGCGTGCCAATCGCAATATCCACCCGGCCGGAAGCAATCTCCGAAATAATTTCCCGCTGCGCGCGTTTGTCCCTGAAACGGCTGAGGAGTTCCACGCGAACGGGATAGGGAGAAAAGCGCTCTGTAAAATTAACAAAGTGCTGTTCGGCAAGAACCGTCGTGGGAACCAGAACCGCCACCTGCTTTCCCCCCATCACCGCCTTGAAGGCCGCCCGCATGGCAACCTCTGTCTTGCCAAACCCCACGTCGCCGCATACCAGGCGATCCATTGGGTTTTCCGCCGCCATATCCCGATAGATATCCGTAATCGCCTTTGCCTGATCCGGTGTTTCCCGAAAAGGGAAATCCGCCTCAAAGGCGTCCAGCCCCTCGGTGCTCATTTCATAAGCGTGTCCCTTGAT
This sequence comes from Thermodesulfobacteriota bacterium, assembly GCA_024763435.1. Lineage (GTDB taxonomy): Bacteria > Desulfobacterota > S145-22 > S145-22 > S145-22 > JANTFN01. Next base: position 4,909 of record JANTFN010000056.1, read on the forward strand.
CGCCTTTCGCGTCGCGTATAGTTCTAACAGCTCCTGCGCCATTTTTGCCACGTCCTCACGAAACTTTTCCTTCTTCCTGGCCCAGGAAACCGACCCCAGAATATCGAGAGGCGGTGGGGTATCGCCCCCGCCGACGTAGCGCTGAATCAGGTTCAGCTTGTCCACCGGGACAAAAAGTTTGTCTCCCCGGGCATATTCCATCTCCAGGAACTCGTCCCGGACATCCAGGACATCCATGCGCTTCAAACCCCGATAAAGACCAATCCCGTAATCGAAATGGACAAGGGGTTCCCCATCCCTGAGGGCCATGGCCTCGGAGGGCTGAAGGGCCTTTCCCGCCTCCGGCCGGTGTCTCCGGTCAACCGACTGCGGCCGCAGCGCGGTTAGAAACGCCGTTTTCAGCGCCGGGAAAATAAAATTTTCCGACAATTGAAAAGGAACAATCCCGCCCCGCCCCTCATGAGAAAGGCCGAAAACATCAGGCAGGAACACTCCCTGTGACATCAGGGCCTCCTGAAGCAACTGCCGCTTTTTCCCCGACATCTCAGCAATCCAGACTTCATAGCCTTCCTTATTCAGGCGGACGGCCTCCCGAACCACCGCCGCGGGCGCGGCATTTCCCCCACCCCGGCTCATCACTTCATCCATCACCGATTCTGAATTCAAAGCCGGGAAGGATTGCGCGGCCTCCGCTTCCGCGACAATCAGGCCAAACACCACGTGGGATGTTTGGCTTATTTTCTCCTTCATTGCCTCCGGGTTTATAAAAAGCGCGTCGGGTGGGGGAAGAATTGAAAAATCCTCCCGTTCCTTTTCATAGCGTGCCGCCGCATCCTGCCAGGCCCTTTCCGCGCTGATAAAACAGGCCTCGGCATCCCACAGCAGAAACCGCGTATCCCCCGGCGCAAAGGAAAACAGGTCTCCCGTTAAATCGCACAGATAAGGCGCAAGCCACAACCTGTTTTCCACGGTCAGCCCCTCCGTCAGGGACCGCATCAGCCGCCGAATTTCGTTTCTGCCCTTTCTCGAAACATCAAGCACATAAAAGGCCGCCCTGACTTTATCGGGTAAATTTTGCGGAAATGTCTCCTGGGCGGGAGAAATGACATACCTTTCCGCCGGCTTCAGGGACCGCTGGGAAACCCGGTCAAAGAGACGCAGACTCGCGACCTCGTCCCCATCCAGCTCGATTCTCACGGGATGCGCGTGGAGCGGCGAAAAAAGGTCAATAACCCCGCCCCGCACGGAAAAGTCTCCCGGCTCCTCGGTCACCGGACTCCGGGTATAGCCGTCACGGGTCAAACGCTGGAGCCACGCCTCCCACGGAATCTTCCGGCCCGGCGCCAGGACATCGATACATGCCGCCAGCCCTGTTCTTTCCACAAGACGGTGCATCAGGGCCTCGGGCGTGGCCACCGCCACCATTCGGCGGGACTGCATCAGGTGATACAGCACCTTCATCCTCAGGGCCGCCGTTCCCGGCAGGAGCCATTCGTCTGTGTAGGGCGTCAGTTCCCAGGCGGGAAAGGGAATAATTTCAACTTCGTCGGGAAAACCAGGAAATGGCCCGGTAATCTTCCTGAAACGTTCAAGGTCCGCAATGACACGATTGCGCGTCTTCACGTCCGGAACAACCATCACCACCGGGGCGGGTGACAGGGCGCACAGGCCCAGCGCAACAAGTGAACGCGCCGCCCCTTTGACCCCCGAAAGCAGAACGGGCCTTCCGGGCCGCATCGCCTCAAAGGCCTTTTTCACCTCTCGAACGAGGGACTCAATCCCCTTACCAGCAGGTTCCATTATCTGTTTTCCTTCATCAGAATAGCAGCATTCCTCTTTGTTAAAAGGGTTTTATCACCCCTTAGCGGTTAAGGGAAGAAGGACAAGGGGTAAAACAAAACGCAAAAAAGGCCCCTTCAAGACGAAGGGGCCTTTGATTTAATGACAGGTTAAGCCTGTTTAATATGAGTAGCGTTTCAGGCGTTTTATGGTAATGATCCGTTTTCGCTCATTTTCAAGTTTGGTTAATTTCTTGTCCGCCTGTTCAAGAAGCTTCTTGATATGCGCCACAAGGCTCTTGGCATATTTCAGGTTGTGGACAGGATTTCCCTTCTTGAGCAAGGTCAATTCCTTTGATGCCTGATTGACAATGTCCTGGGTGTCATAGGTGTACTGACCCTTGTGAATAGCCGTTAAAATCCTCTTTTGAATCTTGTCAATACGGGCCTTAAACCCGGCATTCGCCAACAACGTCTTGGCTTCAGCTACCCATTTTTCAGCCATCGGGCCATATTTTTTGTCCTCGTGACACTTGGTGCACGTCTTCTTGATACCGCCAAGCGTGGTTTCATCTCCCTTGGCAACCTCAACGTGACATTCCTTACATGAAACATCCTCGGCCATGGCGCTGGGGTGTTTTTTGCCATCCGGACTGAGTAATCCCGCGTAAAGGGCAGCCGTCTGCGTGTGGCAATCTTCGCATTTAACGTCACCCTCCCCTTCTCCGTGGTGACATTCATTACATCCCTGGATGAGGGTTTTCCCGTGGTTTTCATACGTCGAATGGCACTGGGTGCATTCCATACCCTGATCCTCCGTATGAATCTGGTGTGGAAAACTCACACTGCCGAAGGAAACCGCTTTCTCATCAATACATTCGACACAGGAATGACAAAGCTGCGTACACCCTGTTGGTGGCGCGAGTTTCACAACCTTGTAGGCGGTATTGACCAGTTTTGCCGCTTCCTGGGCCTTTTGCTGACTGACTGAGAGCAACTTCATGGCATAGACAATGTTATGAACGCCTCTCGCGAGCTTCACAAATCCGAGGTTGTGGTTGGCAATCTTCATCAGGCCTTCTGCCTTTGTTACCTTCTCATTGTTAGCGCTTGTTTTTTTAACCTGTGCAACCGCCTTGTTGCTTTTAAAGAGGATATCTTCCGTTTTTTTGATCTCCTTGGTCAACAGGTCTTTCCAGTGCGTAAGCAGCGTTCCGTAAAGCGGCCCATGGCACTCCTCGCAGGATTTGGCAATTTCCTTGGCATTTTTTCGGAAGACAAACCCAATCGCCACCCCGCTTTTCCGCGTTTGCAAACGAACATGGCAGATTGTGCAGTCGAGATGCGCCCGGAACATGGGGTCAGGCAGGTCCTTTACTCCCTTTCCGCCCGTTCCCATATACATCTCCCGGACGACTTCATGTTCGCCAACTTTATGGCATTTAAAGCAGTTCGCGTCAAAGCTGAGGCCCTTCATGGTGGTTCGGATGTTCTGCTTTTTCACCGCCTCTTTATGACTGGAAAGTCTCACAATGGAATGCTCTATTCCGGTATGACAGAAATAACATTCAATCTTGTGATCGGTGATGTGAATCTTGTGCAGTTCCTCTGAGGTATATTTACCCGACAAAAGTTTGGGTTCATCATGACACTGCACACACGTATTATCTTTCAAATGCCCATCGCCATGAATAACATCAGAATGACAAGACTCGCACGCCACGCCCCTCTTCACATACTTTTCATGATTATAGGGCATGGAATAATTAGCGTCGATGAATACCCTCTCCTCCTTCTTGAAATGGCAAAGCTTGCATTCCCGCATTTCCGGATGATTTTCCGTTTTATAAAAGTGACACTGAAAACAGGTGGAATCAGTCACCGTCATGTGTCTTCCCTGGACAATCTGGGAATGGCAGGAAGTACACCGCAGTTTCTTGCCCCTGCGAAGCTGCGACACATGTTTGCCATGGTCAAAGTGCACACCCTCATAGACAATATCGTTGCGATTAATTTCTTTTTTGGTATGACACCCCTCACGCATACAGCTGGCATCGGCAATTTGCGTGTGAGCTCTTGGGGGCGCTTTTCCGGTAATTTGCAATACGACATGAACCTGCGCGTCCCACTTTCCTTTTAAGGTATTAAAAAAGCCAGGTTTGAAATGACATTCGACACAATTTACGTTTTTATGGCTGGAGTGCTTCCACGATTCAATATACGTACTCATTTTTCCATGACAAAGGCCACAAAATTTAGGAGATCTCGTTGCCTCCAGCATCAGGGTAATGACAACGATAAAAACAAAAAACGCAACAATATTAAAAATGACGATACCTTTCCAGTGCGCTTTTGTTCCTCTGAGTGCTTCTCCCCAAAAATCTCTCATAAAATTGATCATTAATGCCCACATACGTTTTATCACCGTGTTTTCTCTCCTTTCCCGGGTTTAAAGATTCGCATTAATGGACCAGTCTTAATATTTGATCCGTCTATTTCTATACATAAACTTTCAAAGCCTGTCAAGAACCTCCCTGACAATTAATTCTGTTTCATGGATTTCTTGTTATTTTTCAGGGCGTTTACTTTTGTTACTCGAGATCCGCAGGAAAGCCGGGTCATATAAACCTTGTAGATAAAATCCGGGCTTTGTTCAGCCGTATGGCATCTGACACAAATTGCGCGGGGCGTATTTCTCACGATAAAAGCGGGGTCTCCCGCTTTACTGACATGGAGACTCCCGGGGCCGTGACACGCTTCACACTGGACATCGACAAACTTCAAGGCCCTTTTCGTTAC
>JANTFN010000057.1 GCA_024763435.1 Thermodesulfobacteriota bacterium
CCCGGAATGTAAAAAAGGCACCCGAGAAGCATCAGAATAACGTAGGGACGCCACCCCTTTAACAGGTTGTGACGCGGCACATCGGTTTCTTTCAGACCGTTCAACAAAACCTCCCGTTTATTGTCTAACACAGCCTTCAACAGCCTTCAACAGCCTTCAACAGCCTTCAACACACACCTTTTAAAAATTGGGAAACCGGGGTCTTCATTTATAACAACGGGGCCAAATGACCGCCATACTTTCTTTTTGTTCCTTTTTTTCGATAATATGATATAAATCTTCAAAATAACAAGAAGGGGATGCCTGACAGGAATCCCATGAACCCCAACCCCGAACAGGACATGATAAGATGGATAATAAACTGACCGATTATCTCGAGACGGCCCTCAAAGCGGCAAAGAAGGCGGGAAAAATCCAGCGGGAGCACCTTGCGCTCCCCAAGGAGATTTTTTTCAAGGGTGCGATTGACCTCGTGACCGATGTGGACAGGGCCTGCGAAGAAGCGATTATCCGAACCATTCGCCACGATTTTACAGAACACGGCATCCTCTCGGAGGAAAGTCCGGAACAGGTATCGGAATCTCCCTTCCTGTGGGTTATCGACCCCCTCGACGGGACGACCAACTATACGCACGGCTATCCCTGTTTCTGCGTTTCTATCGCCCTGCGGAAAAACGGGGAGACAATCCTCGGGGTTGTTTTCGATCCCATGGCCGGCAATCTCTACCATGCCGTCAGGGGCGGCGGAGCCTTTAAAAATAGCGCCCCGATTGAGGTGTCAAAAACAGAGCAGGTCACGCGCGCGCTCCTGTGTACCGGTTTTCCCTACGACGTGGGAAGTTCAAAACGGAACAACCTTCGGGAGTTTAACGTTATGATTCAAACCGCTCAGGGAATTCGACGGGACGGAAGCGCCGCCCTCGATTTGTGCCGGGTCGCGGAAGGGAGTTTCGATGGGTTCTGGGAGATTAAGCTCAACCCCTGGGATGTCGCCGCGGGCGCATGTATTGCGGAGGAGGCCGGCGGCGCGGTCACATCTCTGCGGGGAAGCCCTTTCGACCCTTTTGCGGATACGATTGTATGCAGTAACGGGCATATTCATGGAGAAATGCTGGATATCCTTCGGTCTGAAGCATGAAACGCATCTCACGCAGACAATGGTTTGCCACCTGTTTGAAAACCGTGGCGGGATTCGCCCTCAAGGGGCTCTTCTTCCCGGGCATGGTCCACGCCTTTTCACCCGGAGGGAACCGCCCGAAGGGTCGTATCGGCCAGGCTTTTGAAGGGGAAACAATGACGTTTATCGCGGGCTTTCTGTGGTTCTCGCACGCGGGTGACGCCACCCTCTCCTTTCAGCGTCTGTCCAGTAAAGGGCGATATCGAGCGACCCTTTCGGGCCAGACCCGCGGCTTTATCGGTTTTTTTACCCGGCACAGAAAGGATACCCACATCAGCGAGCTGGAAGAAAACAGCGAAGGGACACGCCTTATCTGCAAACGCCTTATCCGTGACACGCAAATAGGAGACAGTCACACGATAAAAACCTTCGAGATGGATTATCAAAAACGGCAATTAACTGTTACCCGCCTTAAGGGGAACCGGCAGGGGCAGCATCAAAAACCGATCCCGGAGGGTGTTATTTATGATGATCCTGTTACGGCATTCTATAACTTCAGGTACCGCAGTTATGGCCCCGTCACGTATGGCAGCGACTTTGTGATTCATACCATTCCCGGGAAGCGCGCCAACCACCTTCACCTGCGCGTCGCGTCGAGGCAGGAAACCCTTGAGGCTATAAAGAACGCCTCCTATCCGGAGCATACAAAATATCTCGTCTTTCTCAATATTGCCCCGGATATTGTTCGGTCCAAAGAAGGGGCGCTGGAAGGGTGTCTGACGGAATCGCTCATCCCGCTTTGCGGTGTCGCAAAGGATGTTATTTTCTTCGGGGATGTCAGGGGAAAACTTGTCCGGAGGTATTTTAAGACCCTGCCACCGGCGCCGCTTTAGGAGAAGGGGGAAGGTAGAAGACTGAAGGCAAACCAATTTGTAGGATATCATGTTGCAGGAGGCCGATTTCCCCTTTTTTCAATACTTTTAAAAAACACTTAATTGAACCTTTTCTTTTTTTGTTATTTTTCAAACTTATTGTTTTTCCTTCAACCTTCAACCTTCTACCTTCTACCTTCAACCTTTAACCTTTCCCCCATTTATCCATGGCGTCAGATACTCCAGGGAGCGGTCGGTTGCACCCTGGTATTTTCGGAACATTTCGGCAGATTTTTCCATAATTTCCTGACGCTTTTGGGGATGGACAAGGAGATCTTCCAGCCTGTTTGCCAGTTCTTCCCCGTCCATTATTTCAAGGCCAACACCGGCGCTGGTCACGATATCATGGATTTCCCTGAAATTGCGCATGTGCGGGCCGAAAAAGGTGGGAATCCCATACCTTAATGACTCGAGGGGGTTGTGGCCGCCAACAGGGATTAAACTCCCTCCTATAAAGGCCGCGAAGGCTATCTGGTAAAGCCGCTCGAGCTGGCCGAGGGCATCTACGATCAGGATGTTCCCGGATTCAGCGACTTTTTCCGCGCCTTTCCAGAGGCCCCAGGAAAGGCCCGCCGCTTTCAGGGCCTCTTTGAATTTATCCAGGTCATAAAGGTGTCTTGGGACAACGATCCATTTCATAGACGGGAAGGATTCCGAAAGTGCCTTGAAGGCTTGAATAAGCTGGGGCATTTCCCCGGGGTGAACACTCCCCGCGACCCACACGGGGGCGTTTTCTCCGCAGCGGAGTTGGTCTCTCAGGACCCGGCGTTTCGCTTCGGACATGGCCTGATACGGGGCATCAAATTTTACATTGCCTGTGATAACCACGCTGGTTTCATCCGCGCCAAGGGCCTTAATCCGTTTGGCGTCCATGTCGGTCTGCATGCAGAAGAGGTCCACCTTTGACAAGACGGCTCTGAAAAAAAACCGAAAGAACAGGTAACGCCGGAAAGACCTGTCTGAAATTCTGCCGTTAAAAAGGGCAATTCTCGACCCTTTTCGGCGCAGACAGAAAAAGAGATTCGGCCACAATTCCGTTTCCGCGGCGAGAAAAAATTCGGGACGAACCCGTGATACCACCGGGCAAACACACCATGGAAAATCGAGAGGCAGGAGAAATGCATCTTTTACCCCTTTTGCCAGTACCTTGGCCTGCTTTTTCCCGACGATGGTGCTCGTGGAAAAAACCATCGCGTAACCGGGAAACCGCGCCATCAGCTCAAGACAGACAGGGGCTGATACCTTTACCTCTCCAAGAGACGCGGCGTGCATCCAGATAGCCGGGCCGCTCGGTTGCCCCCGCCCGCGGCCAAACCGCTCTAAGAGGCCGGTTCGGTATCTTTTTTTTGTCAGCGCTATCAAGATTAAAACCGGGAAAAAGAGTATCAAAAACAGGTGCTGGAGGATTGTGTATAGCCACGCCATTTTATATGTTATCCCTCAAACGGGACAAGGGTGTCCCCGTTCCATTGTCCTGTTTCACAATAGGCATCAACAATCCGCGTCATCTCCTGTAAATACTTTTCCAGCCTGTCTCTTAATATCTCTCGTTGCTGACGGGTGCTGTCAGGTGGAATTCGGAAAGGCCGTCCATAATAATACACGCCCTTTGAAAAAGGGTAAGGGATCATAAAACGGTCCCATGATGAAAAGACCTTGCCCCGGGTACAGGAAAAAGTAACGGGAACAATCGGGACATTTTTGAGTTTTGCCAGTTCGACAATCCCGGGCTGAATGGTGTATCGCGGTCCCTTTGGGCCGTCCGGCGTAAGCCCCACATCATGTCCCTTTTCAAGCGCCCGCTTGCAGGCACGAAAGGCGCTGACCCCTCCCCGGGTCGTTGATCCCCGAATAGACTTTACGCCTAATAGCCCGATCATACGGCTTATCAGTTCCCCGTCCCGGTGTTTGCTGGTAAGAATTCTCAGGGATTTCCTGCGGGGCAGCGCGGGCATCATGAGCATTCTCCCGTGCCAGAAAATCCAGAGAAGCAGATCTCCCCGATCCATCAGGGGTTTAACGGCATCCATGCCTCTGATCTCAAACCGCATGGTGAACTGCAGCAGTTTGAACACGATGTACCCGACATAGGGGACGAGCCCGATTGTCAGTTTATTCCGCAGTTGCTTCCGCCAGGATTCCATTTTGCATCTGAAGATCAAAAAGTTGCCGATAGACGCCGTTCGTTCTGAAGAGGCTTTCATGCGTCCCTTTCTCTACAATCTTTCCTCCCTCAAGGACATAAATCCTGTCGGCCCTTACAATCGTAGAAAGCCGGTGTGCCACCACCAGGACGGTCCGATTCGTCATAAGGTTGTTCAGGGCCTTCTGAACTTCAACCTCGGATTCCGCGTCGAGGGAAGAGGTCGCCTCGTCAAGAATAAGAAGAGGCGCGTTTTTCAAAATGGCCCGGGCAATGGAAATCCGCTGACGCTCCCCGCCGGAGAGCTTCACCCCTCTTTCTCCAATCACCGTGTCATATCCTTCCGGGAGGCTCATGATAAAGTCATGGGCGTTGGCCTGTTTTCCAGCCTCCTTAACCGCTTCGAGGGGAACAGACGGATTCCCGTAGGCGATATTGTTGCGGACCGTATCGTTAAAAAGAATAACTTCCTGCGTCACCATGGCGACCTGTGCCCGAAGGGAGGGGATGGTAAATTGGCGCACATCCCGCCCATCGAGGGTAATCTGCCCGCCGGTTACGTCATAAAACCTCGGAATTAAATTAAGGAGCGTGGATTTGCCACTGCCGCTCCGGCCCACGAACGCCACCATCTCGCCACGCTTCATCTCAAAGGCAATGTGGCTCAGGACAGGCTCCTCACCGTAAGAAAAGTCAACATCTTCAAAGGCCAGATGCTGCCATCCGCGCGTCAGCGGAACCGACCCGGGCGTTTCTTTAACGGCCGGCTGGATTGCCATGACGCCAAAAATCCGTCTTGCCGCGGCCAATCCTTCCTGAACGGCGCTGTTGGATTTGTTTATCTTTTTTATGGGCTGATAAAGCATGAAAAGGGCCGTAATAAATGAAAAAAAGGTCCCCGGTGTGGCATGGCCCTTCAGGACCTGAAACCCCCCTATCCAGATAATCGCGGCAATTCCCATCCCGCCAAGCATCTCCATGACAGGGGAGGACAGGGCACGAACCTTCTGAATCTTCATATAGATATTGAAAAGACGTTCGTTTTCAACGCTGAAGCGTTTTTTTTCATAGGCCTCCATGCTGAAGGCCTTGACGATACGAATACCGCTGATTGCCTCATGGATAATCATGGTAAGGTCGCCAATGGTCTCCTGGCTTCGGGTGCTGAATTTGAAGAATTTTCTGCCAAAAGCAACGATAGGATAAACCGCTACGGGGAGAACCAGCATGGCAATGCACGCAAGTTGCCAGTTCCGGTAAAAAACCACAAAGACGAGGCCAACTATCGTAAAAAAATCGCGCAGGAGACTCGTCACGGCACCTGACAAAGCACCTCTGAGCAGGTTAACATCGTTAATCAGGCGGGAAATGAGCACACCGGTAGCATTTTTTACGAAGAAAGTCAGGTCCAGGTTCTGAAGGTGAAAATACATGTCACGGCGCACATCCGCCACAATCCGCTGTCCGATAAAGGCCATAAGGTAACGTTGCCCATACATGGCCACACCCTTGACGAGATACAGGACAATGACCACACCAGGGAGAATCATGAGTTTCACAACATCCTTTTTTAAAAATATGTCATCCAGGACCGGCTTAACAAGATACGCGGAAAAGGCCGTCGCAAACGCCACGACAACCATGCATATCATGGCAACAATGAGACGGCCCAGAAAAGGCCGCAGATACCCGTAAAGGGTTTTTATCTCAGGATGTTCACGCAGAGATGGCAGCCGCATACCTTGAAATAACCTCCGCTGTCCTCCGCGAAGCCCCCGGCTTCCCGAGTTTTTCACGAATTTTTTTAAGTTCATTCCTTATCTGATACAGTTTATCAGGATCTTCCAGTAATCTTATACTTGTTTCCGCAATTCTTTTCGGGGTTGCCTTGTACTGGACAAGCTCCGGATAGACCTCTTTTCCCGCGACAATATTTGCCAGCCCGATCCAGGGAACCCGGATGAGAAGCCAACCCAGAAAGGCGGAAAAAAAGGAAACCTTGTAAACAATAATCGCGGGGATCCCGAGAAGCGCCGCCTCAAGGGTTGCTGTACCGGACGCCAGGATAATCAGGTCGCATCGGCGCATGATGTCCGAGGCATTTCCAAGATGCGTCTCCACGGAAACACCTTCCGCTGAAAAGACCCGGGATATTTTTTCCGGCGACATTCCCGGAGCAACAGGGACAACATGCAAGACCTTCCGCCGAGCGTGACTTTCAAGAATTGCCGCCGCCTTTGACATCACCGGGAGAAGACGATTCACCTCGGAATCCCGACTCCCCGGCATCCACCCGACAACAAACGCCTCTTTATCATCAGATTTTCCCATAATTTCCGGGAGTGTTCCTAACTGCTCTACAAGCGGATGTCCTACAAAGGAAACCTTGACGCCATGTTCTTTGTAAAAATCCCTTTCAAACGGCAAAATAACCACCATTTCATCAACATTTCGTGCAATCCGCCGCACCCTTCCCCGTCGCCACGCCCATATCTGCGGGCTGATGTAAAAAACCACGGGAATGCCCCGTTTCCTGACGCGCCCAGCAAAAAACAGATTAAATTCGGCATAATCTATCAAAACCACCACATCCGGCGGGTTGCCCCTGAGCTCCCGCATAAGCCAGCGATACGCGTGATAAAGTCTCGGGAGGATAGCCAGGACCTCCACAATTCCCACCACGGCAAGGTCTTTGACATGAAATCCCAGGCGCACACCCTGAGCCGCCATCCTGTCGCCCCCGATTCCCACCAGGTCAACATCCCCCGCAGCCTGTTTCAATTCAGCCGCGAGAGACGCCCCATGCAGATCCCCCGAGGCCTCACCCGCAACAATCAGTATCCTTTTCGCCCTGGATTCGGTCATCTTCTCTTCCGGGCAAAGGTTTCAAGGCGCTCAAGCATCCTGTCTTTGATCCTGTTGGCAAGTTCCAGGGCCTTCAGGCCATCCTCCCCTGTTACTCCAACGGGGAGGTTTTCCCCAACCGACCGCACAAACGAAGTAACCTCCTCTTCCAGCGCATCTTTTTTGGGGACATTGAGATTTCTCGGCAATATTATCGGCCGGCCCAGCACCTGCCGGTTAACCTTTTTGACCCAGGTAACCGCATGATTCAGAAGATCGATGGACAGATACCCGCTTTCCTGAAAAATTCTGAATTTCCGCGTTTTCTCTCTTGAAACCCGGCTTGCCGTTAAATTGGCCACACACCCATTTTCAAATTCAAGCCTGACATTTGCGATATCGCCATGTTTTGTCAGAACCGGGACGCCAACAGCCGAAAGGTGTGTAACAGGACTTTTGACGTAATGCAGGGCAAGATCAATATCATGGATCATTAAATCCAGGACAACATCCACATCTGTTCCCCGTTTGCTGAAATTACCAAGTCGGTGAACCTCAATAAAGAGAGGCTGATTTATCAGCCTGTCCGCGCGGAGAATGGCCGGATTAAAACGTTCTACATGACCCACCTGAAGCTTAACTCCCGCGTCTTTCGATGCGGCTATAAGGGCCTTCGCCTGCTCAGGCGTCTCACAAACAGGTTTCTCTACAAGGACATGAATCCCCCGTTTTAAACACACAAGGGCAATGTCGTAATGCGTTGACGTCGGGGTGGCAACCGTTACGGCATCAACTTTGGTAAGAATTTCATTAAAATCTCCCGAAAAGGCCGCATCATATTTTTTAGCCGTTTTCCTCGCTTTTCTGGAATCGGTGTCCGCAACGGCTACAAGCCGACAGCCGGGTAGCCGGTGATACTTCCCGGCATGGAAAGAGCCTAACTTCCCAGTTCCTATAACACCCACATTGATTGGGTTCATTACCGGCAGATACCCCGGTTTGACGTTTCAAGAAATGTTACCAGCCTTTGAACCTCAGGAAAGGCCCAGATATCATCCGCTTTAATCATGTTTATCGCTTCAGCCATGCGCTGCTGTGAGCGAAATATCCATTTGTAGGCCTTTTTAAGGGCAGAAATGGCCTCTTCTGAGATTCCCCGCCGTCGCAGTCCAATAATATTAAGGCCATAAAGCTTTGCCTTGTCTCCGGACACCTTGACAAACGGGACAATATCCATACGAACGGCCGTCATGCCGCTGACAAACGCATAGGAGCCTATTCTTGTAAATTGATGAACCGCCACAAAGGCCCCAATGGTCGTAAAATCCTGGATCGTCACGTGTCCCGCAAGGGTTGCGGTATTTGCGAGAATGTTCTGATTTCCGATATGGCAATCATGAGCGACATGCACATAAGCCATGATAAAATTTTCATTCCCGAGAATGGTTTTTCCACCCCCCCCCTGTGTTCCCCTGTTCAGGGTTACATATTCACGGATAACATTCCCGTCCCCGATAATCAGTTCCGTTCTTTCTCCTTTAAATTTCAGGTCCTGTGGGACCTCTCCGATAGAGGCAAACTGGTATATTCTGCAATTTTTGCCCAGGGCAGTCGGCCCCTTGATAACAACATGAGGGCCAATGACGCTGCCACTTCCAATCGTTACATCCCCGTCAATAATCGTATAAGGACCGATCTCAACATCTTTGCCGATTTTTACATCCCCGGAAAGAACTGCCGTCGGGTGAATCTTCTGCTGTGATGCTGCGCTCACGCTTCTTTTCCTAACGCCGCGAACAACCTGGCCTCTGCCGCGACCTCTTCCTCAACCGTGGCTTCCGCCTGAAATATCCAGTAATCGCCACGTCGTTTATGAACTGTTACCTCAAGTTTCAACTGGTCCCCCGGAACAACCACACGCCGGAATCTTGCCTTGTCTATCCCCAGAAAATAGACTTCCCTGTCTTTTACATTCTCTTCGGAAGATTCAAAGGCAAGAATTCCCCCGGTCTGTGCCATGGCTTCAAGAATAAGAACGCCGGGCATCACTGGCCGTTCAGGAAAATGTCCCTGAAAAAAAGGCTCGTTAATCGTCACATTTTTTATAGCGAGAATACGTTTGTCATAATCAATTTCAAGGACCCGGTCCACCAGCAAAAAAGGATATGTCTGTGGTAAAAGCTTTTGAATTTTCTCAATAGAGATCATTTTTGTCCCCTTGATTCAAGATTTGAAAGCCTTTTTTCAACCTCACCAAGTTTGTTTATCACCCATTTCACTTTCTGCCATATATCGGGCAGGTGGGGAAAAACAGCCCCCGTCCTGAGAGCTAGTCTAATGGGCATGGGCGGGGTCCCCGCTACAATTTCTCCGTCCTTCAGGCTTTTGTGGACGCCGGACTGAGCGGCAACCTGAACACCA
>JANTFN010000058.1 GCA_024763435.1 Thermodesulfobacteriota bacterium
TGGAAAAATCCACCAAAAACAAAACAAAAGAACTTGAAAAGGCCCTGAAACTGGGCCTCAAGCCTGCCTGGGATGTTTTAAGCGCAAAGGAGCGCAAAACAGCCCTTAAATTCAGCGAGGATTATAAGAAATTCCTCGACACCGCTAAAACGGAACGCGAAGCCGTCAGCGATATCGTTGCGCGTGTCCAGAAAAAAGGCTTTTCGGAAACACCGTCCGGGTCCCCCGCCCGATATTTCCGTGTTAACAGGGGGAAAAATATCGCGCTGGCTGTCCTGGGCACAAAACCCCTGACAGAGGGATTTCGCATTGTCATCTCTCACATCGATGCCCCAAGACTTGACCTGAAGCAGTCGCCCGTTTATGAAGACGTCGATCTCGCGATGCTGCGAACGCATTATTACGGCGGTATCAAAAAGTATCAATGGGTCTCCATTCCCCTGGCCATTCATGGGGTTATCATCAAAAAAGACGGCTCGAAGCTGACCCTGACCCTTGGAGAGGATGAAAAGGATCCTGTTTTTACCATCTGCGACCTGCTCCCGCATCTTTCACACAAGGCACAGGATAACAAAAAACTTGGTGACGCCATTATTGGGGAAAAACTTACCCTCATCGCGGGCAGTCTCCCCTTCCCCGATCCGGAAGCCAAGGAGCGCTTTAAGCTGAATCTCCTGGACCTCTTAAACAAGCGCTGGGGTATTATCGAGGCAGACCTCCTCAGTGCCGAAATTGAAGTTGTACCCGCTTTCAAGGCGAGGGATGTGGGATTCGATGAAAGCCTTGTCGGGGCCTACGGGCAGGACGACCGAGTCTGCGCCTACTGTAATCTCCAGGGAATTCTCTCTCTCAAAAAGGCCCCGGAACTGACCTCTGTCGCCCTCTTTATGGACAAGGAGGAAATTGGGAGTGACGGCAATACCGGCTCAAAGTCCAGGTTCCTTGAGGTTTTTATAAACGACCTCCTGCGTCTTTCCGGAACCCCTCCAAACAGTGAAGCCCTGCGTGAGGCCCTGTTCAACGCGAAGGCCCTTTCCGCGGATGTCAACGGGGCCATCAATCCAAATTACCAGGATGTTCATGAGAAACAGAACGCGGCCCGGGTTGGCTACGGTGTATGTCTCACAAAATTCACGGGCGGCGGCGGAAAATACAGCAGTAACGACGCAAGCGCCGAATATGTTGGTGAAATTCGAAATCTCTTCGACGCCAACGGTGTTGTCTGGCAGATGGGTGAATTGGGAAAGGTTGATGAGGGCGGCGGCGGAACCATCGCGAAATACCTCGCGGAATACGGTATGGATATGATTGACTGCGGAACGGCCCTGCTGGGGATGCATTCTCCCTTTGAAATCGCAAGCAAACTGGATATTTACGAAACCTACAAGGCCTACAGGGCCTTCTTCGAAGGATAGAAACGGGCTTTTTTCCGGTTCCAGCCGATATTTTAAATGAAGCCATTGGAGTTGATTTCCTGGCAACAGGAATTATATTCTAATCCGGGAGAATTAAGATGTCTGCGAATTACCAGCGCGGCAATAACGCGCTCATGTGGCTGAACCGGGAAATAGACACGCTGATGCGGCGCATGTCTGATCTCCTCGGGAAAAACGAGGATGAACAGTTTATCGAGGTATCACTCGATGTCTATGAAACCAAGCAATCCCTTATCGTTATCGTGGATCTCCCCGGGATCAGGGAAGCCGATTTTACGGTAACGGCCAGGGGGAACTGGATTATTCTTGAAGGGACAAAATCCTTCATCCCCGAGGATGCTAACGGGCACTATTTATTTCACCGGATTGAAAGGCGTTTTGGAAAGTTCAGCAGAAAAATAAATGTTCCTGAACGCTTTAACCCTGAAAAAACAAAAGCTGAAATGCGTAAGGGCACCCTTGTCCTGACCATTCCCGCCCGAAAAGACACCCCGCATCGTATTGCGATTACAAAAGAAAACAAGGAGTAAAATCATTGGACCCAAAAAAACCTATCAATCCCCTGTCACCTGAGACTGAAGCGCAAAACGAGGAAGCAGAGGTCGAAACCACGGCACCAGCTCCCCCGGAACCTGATACCGAAGAAACGATCATCGAAGAAACCCCTCCTGACGCACAGGAATCCCCCGCACCGCCGGAGGCCCCGGATGATGAAAAGGATTCGGACGAGAAAGCAGAAATACCTGATATCCTCCCCCTTCTTCCGGTTAGAGACATTGTGATTTATCCTTATATGATCATCCCCCTCTTTGTCGGCCGGGAGGCCTCGATTCAATCGGTCGATGAGGCCCTGTCAAAAAACCGGCTGATCTTTCTGGCCGCGCAGAAAAATATGGAAGATGACGAGCCCGAACCCGATAAAATCTACAGAACCGGGACGGTCGCGACCATTATGCGGATGCTCAAGCTTCCGGACGGGCGCATAAAAATTCTTGTCCAGGGACTCGCCAAGGGGATGATTACGGATTATATCCAGACACGCCCCTACTACATCGTCAGAATAGAAAAAATCAAGGAAAAGGCTGTTCCGGAGATCACCCTTGAGATTGAAGCCCTCATGCGGACCGTCAAGGAGCAGCTGGAAAAAATCGTCTCCTATGGAAAGATTCTCTCCCCCGATCTTGTTGTAATTCTCGACAACATAGATGACCCGGGCAGGCTCGCGGATCTCATTTCCTCCAATCTTGGACTGAGCGTGGACAAATCCCAGGAAATCCTTGAGATTCAGGATGCTGTCAAACGGCTCAAGCGCCTTAACGAAGTTCTTGGAAAAGAACTTGAAGTCCTTGAAATGCAGGCCAAGATTCAGTCTGAAGCCAAGGATGAGATGACAAAGATGCAGCGGGAATTTTTCCTCCGGGAGCAGCTCCGCGCCATCAAAAACGAACTTGGCGAGGGAGATGAAAAGTCAAAAGAGGCCAAGGAGATCAAGGCTGCCATTGAAAAAGCCAAAATGCCGAAAGATGTCAAAAAAGAGGCGTTAAAACAACTCGCAAGGATGGAGCAGATGCATCCCGATTCCGCGGAGGCCTCCATTGTCCGGACCTACCTTGAATGGATGACGGAACTTCCCTGGAAAAAAGCGACCAAGGATAACCTGGATATCAAAAAGGCCAAGGCCGTCCTCGACGAAGATCATTACGACCTCGTCAAGGTCAAGGAACGTATTCTTGAATACCTCAGCGTCAACAAACTCCGGAAGGAGCTCAAGGGACCCATCCTCTGTTTTGCCGGGCCTCCGGGTGTGGGAAAAACCTCGCTCGGGAAATCCATCGCGCGCGCGCTGGGGCGGAAATTTGTCCGCATCTCTCTTGGCGGTATGCGTGACGAGGCAGAAATACGCGGACACAGGCGCACCTATGTCGGTGCCCTTCCCGGGAGAATTATTCAAAGCATCAAACAGGCGGGAACTCGAAATCCCGTCTTCATGATGGATGAAATTGATAAAATCGGCATGGATTTCAGGGGAGATCCCGCGTCCGCCCTCCTTGAAGTCCTTGACCCCGAGCAGAACAACGCCTTCAGCGATCACTATCTGAATGTCCCCTTTGATTTGTCCCAGGTGATGTTTATCACGACTGCTAATCTCACGGATCCCATTCCGTCGGCCCTTAAAGACCGCATGGAAATTCTCCAGCTTTCAGGCTACACAGACGAGGAAAAACTGAAAATCGCGCGAAAATATCTGATTCCAAGGCAAATCGAGGAAAACGGCATCACGGAGAATGACATAGACTTTTCCAATAACGCTATCCTCGGTATCATTCGGCATTACACCCGTGAGGCCGGGTTGCGGAATCTTGAGCGGGAAATCGCGGGGGTATGCCGCAAGATTGCCATGAAAATCGCCGAAAACAACCATAAGGGCAAGACAAAAATAACAAGTGGCAACCTGCACAATTTTCTCGGCGTCCCAAAATTTCTCGACGAAGAGGATTCCCGGGAAAATCAGATCGGCGTCGCTACGGGTCTTGCCTGGACACAGTTTGGCGGGGAAATCCTGCACATTGAGGCCTCTATCATGAAGGGGAAAGGACAACTTTCCCTGACCGGCCAGCTCGGAGACGTTATGAAGGAGTCCGCGCAGGCGGCCCTGACCTACGCGCGCTCTAACGCGAAGGCCCTTGGCATTAAAGACGCCCTGTTCAAAACGAATGATATTCATATCCATGTCCCCGCCGGCGCGATCCCCAAGGATGGACCCTCGGCGGGTGTCACGATGGTTACCTCCCTCGTCTCCGCCCTCACCGGAATCCCCATCCACTGGAATATTGCCATGACGGGAGAAATTACCCTTCATGGAAAAGTCCTGCCCATCGGCGGCCTGAAGGAAAAACTCCTCGCGGCTATCAGGGCCAACATCACCAAGGTCCTGATCCCTTATGAGAATAAAAAGGACCTCGCGGAGCTCCCGGGATTTGTTAAAAACAAACTCACGATTATCCCCATCAAGCGGATGGAGGAAATCCTCCCCGTCGTGCTGACCGAAGATCCCTATAAAAAGGCAAAGACCGCAAAAAAAGAAAAAACAACCGGGGAGCCATGAGGCGTGGGAGAAACATGCTGGAGCGAATTTGAGCTGATTGATACCTTTTTTAACATGCCGTCCGCAGACCTTCCGGATGAAATCATCGCGGGGATCGGAGATGACGCGGCGGTTATCAGACCGGATGGGAAAACCCCGCTTCTTGTCACGAATGATTTGATGATTGAGGATGTCCATTACCGTGCGGCATGGATGTCTCCCTTTGACCTGGCCCGGAAGCTCGTCCGGATAAACGTGAGTGATATTGCGGCGATGGGCGGCCAGCCGGCCTTCGGGCTCCTCTCCATCGGCCTTCCTTCCCCACTCGGAGAAAACTGGCTTCAGGACTTTTCGGGGGGACTGTCCCAGGCGTTTAAGACATTTGGAATTACCTTGATTGGCGGTGACACATCGCAATCGCCCGGCCCCGTTATCGTTGCCCTGACACTCATGGGCAAGGCCATAAACGGGGCCTTTGTCCCCCGACATTCCCCCCGCCCGCGAGACACCCTCTATGTGACCGGAACCTTGGGGGATGCCGCGGCAGGGCTTACCATTCTTGAATCCCAGACTGAGGATAGCCCCTCCCACCGCAACACGCGTGAAGCATTTCTAATAACACGCCACATTGCCCCTACGCCCCGGGTTGCCGTCGCAGGTGAAATTGCCGCCCGTCAGCTCGCGTCCTGCATGATTGATATCAGCGACGGCCTGGTTGCCGATTTGGGCCACCTTCTGGAAAAATCAGATCTCGGCGCGGAAATCTCCCTGGAATCCATTCCCCTCTCTCCCGCTTTCAGGGATACGGCATCGGGCTGTAATCCCTCCCCGGAATTACTTATTCTTGAAGGCGGCGAGGACTATGAGCTTTTATTTACATCTCCAATTCAACCTGAAAAAATGGCAAAAGAAATCGCCGGGGTTCCCCTCACTCCCATTGGAACGATTACAGATAACAAAGGCATACGGATCTTTAAAGACGGCGCCCTGTTTCCCGTTGGAACCGGTGGTTTTAAACATCAATTCAAGCAAAAGGACAGCAACCATGAATAAAATTTTTATAAGCGATCTGCGGGAAAATCAGATGATTGACTCCCCTTTTCTTGTTCAAGACAAGCGGGTCCTTGAAACGCGAAACGGCAAACCCTACCTGCGGGTCCGGCTCCAGGACAAAACGGGTGAAATCGAGGGGCGCGGCTGGGAACAGGCCAATGAACTCGCCCGGCATTTTAAAATAAACGATTACGCGCGTGTCCGGGGGATGATAACGCAGTTTCAGGGAGAACTCCAGATTACAATTACCGCGATTCATAAACTCCCGGAAGAAAAAGTCCGCCCGGAGGATTTTCTTCCCGTCAGCAAAAAGGATATTTCGAAAATGGCTGCGTCTCTCAAGGCCTTCATTGACACCATTCAGGATACGGACCTTAAGGCCCTCCTCCTGGCATTCATCGACGACGAAGCCTTCTTCAAAGACTTTCAGCGCTCTCCCGCCGCCAAATCAATGCACCATGCCTGGATTGGGGGTCTCCTGGAACACAGCCTGTCTCTGTGCGTCCACGCGGACGCCATCGCCAAATACTACAAAAAAGAAGGAATTCCCCTGAACAGGGATCTTCTCGTCACCGGGGCCATCCTGCATGATATCGGCAAGACAAAGGAACTCACCAGCGCACCCAGTTTTGAATACACCACCGAGGGAAAACTCCTGGGCCATATTGTCATCGGCGCCGGCATGGTTGAAAAAAAGACCGCCGCCATCAAGGGATTTCCCGCAGACAAACTGCAGCAGCTTAAACACCTCATTCTCAGCCACCACGGCGAATATGCCTTTGGTTCCCCGAAACTCCCCATGACCCTCGAGGCCATCGCCCTCCACTTTATTGATAACCTTGATGCGAAAATTAACGGCGTTTACTCTCACCTCGAGAAAAATACAACCGATGATTCACCCTGGACAGCCTTTCACCGTATCTACGGGCAGACCTTTTATGCCCCTCCCGGCACCCAGGAAAATCATGAAGAGGCACGCTGAGTCGTTCCATGTTTAATTTCCCCCGATTACCCTTTTATCTGCGTTCAAAAATCCTGCGTCACAGTCTCGGGGTTACCTTCCTGCTTTTCCTGCTCCTAAGTATCGGCACCGTCGGATACAGGATCCTCGAACACTGGGAATGGATCGATTGCCTTTATATGACCATCATTACGATTACGACCGTCGGATACAGGGAAATATCCCCCCTGAGCCACGCGGGAAAGCTCTTTACGATGGGGCTTATCCTCTACAGCGTGGTGATGGTGGCCTACATTATCGGGTATTTCACAAAACTGCTGGTTGAATCGGAAATATTTTTTTATTTTGGGAGGAAAAAATTGGAGCGTCACATCCAGAATCTCAGGGATCATTATATTATTTGTGGCTTCGGTCGGATTGGAAGTTTTATCTGCGAAGAGCTAAAAAAGGCGAAACAACCCTTTGTTATCATCGAAAATGACGAGGCAGCAATCCGCGAAATGGAAAAGGACCAGTATCTCTTTGTCATCGGCAACGCCACACAGGACGAAACATTGATTCGGGCCGGTATCCGCCGCGCCAAGGGGCTTGTTACCGCCGTCCATTCCGACGCGGACAATCTCTTTATCACCCTGACAGGGCGGGAACTTAATCCGAATGTTTTTATCCTCAGCCGATCCAGCGGGGAAGTGGCCGAGAGCAAGCTGAAACTTGCCGGCGCAAATAAGGTCGTTTCACCTTACAAGATGGGGGCGCTCCGAATGACAAACACACTCCTGCACCCGGCCATCGTCGATTTTGCGGAAACGGTTTTTCAAAGCAGGGGGCTCGACCTGCAAATTGAGGAGATTGCCGTAGAAAAAACATCCAAACTTGTTGGCCAGACCCTGAAAGAATCCAATCTGCGCGGGGATTTCGGCGTTATTATCGCGGCCATCAAAAAAAGCTCGGGTAAAATGGTTTTCAACCCCCCTGCAGGCGAGAAAATTGAAGCCGGCGATAAGCTGGTTGCCCTTGGAAAACGGGATGGTCTGGACAAACTGGAAAAAACCGCACATTAACCGGAGGAAATCGCCATGAATCAAGGCCCCTTTATCAATGCCCCTTTCGACATCCTTTACGACAAATTCGATCTCCTGCTTCAGAAGGGATTGATGGCAGAAATCTATTTTGACGGCAACACACTGGATGCCGATAACACAGAAAAATATAAAACCATTGCCGCGCGCCTTGAGCAGCATGGAATTCCCTGCACCTTTCACGCCCCTTTTGAAGATATCCGGCCCGCGTCATTTGACAACAAAATCAGGGAAATAAGCGTCAACCGCCTGCTCGACACGTTTAAAATTGCGGAAATCTTCCATCCGCAGGTTATCGTCTGCCATACCGGCTTCTCAGACTGGTTCCATTTCGAAAAAGAAAAAGAATGGCTGGAAAAGGCCGTGGAAAGCTGGACGACGTTATGTGCTGCCGCGAAAAAGGCCGGAACCCGCGTCCTGCTCGAAAATGTCTTTGACGAATCCCCCGGGATGCTTTTAAACCTTGTAAAAAGCCTGGGAAAAGAAAACGCGGGCGTCTGTCTCGATATCGGCCACATGACCTGCTTCACAAAACACCCGCTGGAAACCTGGTTGAATGAGCTTGGAAACCATATTGAAGAACTCCATCTGCACGACAATCATGGCGTTTTTGACGAACATCTCGTTATGGGGCGGGGCAATATTGATTTTAATCCCTTATTTCAGTATATCAAAGACCATGAACTGTCACCTATTTATACCCTCGAACAACATCGCGAGGAAGACATCGAACCCAACCTCGCGGCACTGCAAACCATAAGGACAAAATTCGGCCTGTGAAGCCCTATCCTCTCATGGCAAATCTTGAAAACCGCGACGTCCTTGTCGTAGGCGGTGGAACTGTGGCAACAAGAAAAATTCTGCCTCTCCTCGACACGGGCGCGCGCATTCATGTCACAAGCCCGGACTTTTCCCCGAAGATTCAGTCTCTTATCAGCGGGAAAAAGGTCCTGGGCGCAAAACGCGCGTTCGCAGCTGAAGATATTCAGGGGATGACCCTTGTCTTTGCGGCCACCGACAACAAGCACCTGAACAGGGAAATCGCCACCTGCGCGACTCAGGCCGGTATTCCGGTCAACAACGCCACGGGGCCTGAAGACTGCACCTTTCTGGTCCCCTCCAGTATCACACGGGGCCCCCTCACCCTTGCTGTTTCCACATCAGGGAAAAGCCCCGCGGTTTCCCGGTGGCTGAGGAGCACCCTTGAAAAGAATATCGGGCCGGAATACGGAGCACTCACGGACTGGATGGGCCGCTTGCGACAGGGACTCCTGGATCAAGGCTTTTCTACAAGCGAGATACGGGATATCTCGCGGCACCTTCTCGCGCACGATATCCTGACAGCACTTAAAAACGGGAACCCCGTGGAAACAGCCATGCGCCTGAAAAATGCCTTTGAAGCGGTTCTCGCGTCTCCGGCTCCTGAATCCGTCCTTTCACTGTTTGGTCTGAGCGGGGAGTAAAAGATGTACACCTACCTTTTAATTGTTTCCATCGTTTTTTACACGTTGAGCATGCTGCTCGCATTTATCTACCTTTCCTCTCCCGGAAAATCCTTTTTGAAAGGGGTTTCCATCAGCCTCACGGCCGGGTTTCTCGTCCATACATCGAGCCTGTTCTACAGGCTGGTTGCAAGCGGCCATTTTCCTGTGGCAACCCTGCATGAATCCCTCTCTTTTTTCGCCTGGGGGCTTGCCCTGTTCCTCATTATCATCCACTACAAATATACGATCGCCGTCCTCTTTTCATTCGCCGTCCCTCTCATTGTCCTCACCCTCCTGCTG
>JANTFN010000059.1 GCA_024763435.1 Thermodesulfobacteriota bacterium
ACCGTCTGGTGGTCATTGGCGGCATAGGGGAAGGGAATGAGAATCGCGGGGATTCCGCAGACAGCCAATTCCGCGAGCGTGGTGGCCCCGGCCCTCGCCACAACCAGGGTTGCTTCACCGTAGGCCTGATTCATGTCTTCGATAAAGGCGGAGACCCGAACCCGGGCACCGAAAGGCTTGAATGCTGCTGATGCCGCCGCATAGTCGTGGCGTCCCGTCTGGAGATGAAGGGCCAGATTCGGAAATCTTTTGAGCAGAGAGGGCAGACAGGCGATACAGCGTTCATTGATGAAGTGGGCGCCAAGGCTCCCTCCGAGGATCAGAAGGGTTTCTCCGGTGTTCGGGCTGACCGCTTGCCGCCCCGCGCAGAGGCCTTCCCTGACGGGGTTACCTGTTACAAGTGTCTTTTTTTGAGGGAAAGTGGAGAGGGTTTCTTCGAAGGCGGTAAAAATACGATGGACAAAAGGCGCGAGAAGCCGGTTTGTCAGACCGGGGAGGCTGTTTTGTTCCTGGATGGCACGGTGAATTCGTTTGAGGATAGCGGCAATCATCACGGGCAGGGCCGAGTAGCCCCCGAGCCCGATAACGATCTGCGGCCTGAAAGCCTTTATGAGGCCGAGTCCTTCCAGAATGCCGACAGGGAGAATCAAAAGGGCCTTAAGCTTTTTCAGGAGTCCGAGATTTTTGAACCCGGCGCTTTTTACCGGCCTGAAGTCAAACCCATACCGTGGCAGGGTAGCCTCTTCCAGCCCCCGCCGCGTTCCAACGAACAGAATCGCGCATTCCGGAGACCTTTTTCGGACAGCCATTGCAATGGCAATCCCCGGAAAGAGATGCCCACCAGTCCCGCCGCCGCAGAACATAACCCTTTTTACCACTGGGTTTTCTCCTTTACGTCGATACGCTTTGAGATACTCAGGAGGATACCTACCCCCGCCAGCATGGTCAGCAGACACGAACCGCCATAACTGATGAATGGAAGGGGAATCCCCTTGGTGGGGAGGAGTCCCAGAACGACACCGAGGTTGATAATGGTTTGAATTCCTATCATCAGGGTCACGCCAAGGGCCAGAAAAGAGGCGTATGGCCCATGTGCCAGATAGGCGATGCGAAATCCCCTTACAATCAGAAGCATGAAGAGAATGATAAGAATACTGACACCCACAAACCCCAGTTCCTCGCCAATGACGGAGAAGATAAAGTCGGTGTGGGGCGCGGGGAGGAAAAAGAGTTTTTGCTGGCCGTTTCCCAGCCCACGCCCAAAAAGCTGACCCGAACCGAGAGAGAGAAAGGATTGAATAATCTGAAATCCGCCATGCCGCGGGTCTTTCCAGGGGTTCAGGAATGCAAGAAGTCGTTTGTGTCGGTAACCCGCGTGGAAAATAGCATAGAGGACGGCGGGAATGGCCAGAGAGCCTAACAGCGCGAGATGCAGCAGCCGCGCGCCGGCAATGAATAGAAAGGTAATCAGAATAAGGCACAAAAAGGCGGCGTTGCCGAAATCGGGTTGGGGATAAATCAATGCGGCAAGGATGCCTGCGATAAGGAGAACAGGGAGAATCCCTTTTTTAAACTCCTTAATGGTATCCTTTTTCTTGCTGAAATAATAGGCAAGATAAAGGATGAAGCAGAGTTTGGCAAACTCGCTGGGCTGCAACGTAAACGGACCGGCACGAAGCCAGCGCCGCGCGCCCCCGACACGAATACCAAGGCCGGGGACATAAGTAAGAATCAGGAGAAAAATAGAGGTAAAAAGGAGGGGATAAGTCAGCCCCCTGAGGTGACGATAATCAAACTGGCTCAGGGCGAGCATGGTCAGTATTCCAAAAATACCAAAGAGAAGCTGGCGCTTAATGAAGAAGAGACTGTCCCCCATTTTCTGCTGCGCGATAACAGCGCTTGCACTGAAAACCATGATAAATCCAATGGTCGTCAGAGCCAGCGCGCAGCCTAAAAGGATATAATCGATATGGGCGCTGTCTTTGTTAAGTCTGAACATGGGGTTTCCTGTCGTTATATTCCTGTTGCAGGGAAGAGACGAGGCCCTTAAAGGTTTCTCCCCTCTTTTTGTAGTTTTCAAACTGGTCGAAGCTGGCGCATGCCGGTGAGAGCAGGATGGTATCGCCGGGGGCCGATAGCCTGTACGCGATGGATATGGCTTCACGAAGGGTGCCGGCCCGGACGCTTTTCGTGAGGGTCTTAAAGGCGTTGTCGAAACGGGTGGCACTGTCTCCAAAGGCGACGAGGGCCTTGACCTTAGCCCTGACCTCCGGTTCCAGGACTTTTAAATCGCCACCTTTCCATAACCCCCCTGCCAGCCAGATAATTTTTCCGGGGAGACTTTTCAGGGCCCAGAGAACCGCATCCACATTGGTTGCCTTGGAGTCATTGATAAATCGGATGTTGTTAATACTTCCGGCATCTTCCATGCGGTGGGGAAGGCCGGTGAACGACTGGATTGTCCGGATTATACTTTCAACGGATGCCCCCGCGATATGGGCGATAAGACCCGCCGCTAACATATCGAGAAACAGGTGTGTCCCGCGCACGGCAAGGGATTCGAGGGGAATCTGAACCGCCGTTTCGCTGAACCGCCAGTGGAGGGCGGCGGGGCTTAAAAATGCCTCCGCGTTTTCCGCCTCCGACGCTGAAAAGATGTGGCATGCGGGGGTGAGGCCGACCGGCATGTGGGATTGGAGGGGTGCGTAAAGCACCAGGGCGTCCGTGGCACTCATGTGCCGGGTCATAGACCATTTTGCCTGGCTATAGTCTGCCATTGTTGGATGCCAGTCGAGATGATCGGGTTCTATGTTCAAGATAGCCGCGATCCTGGGGTGAAAGCTGGGGGCAGTTGCCAGTTGAAAACTGCTGGTTTCAACAACAGCCCAGTCAAAATGGTCGGGGCCATCGCACAGGCCGATGAGGGGGCGTCCGATATTTCCCCCGATGAAGGGGGCGTTTCCGGCTTTTTTAAGGATTTCTCCCGTCAGGGTTGTCGTGGTTGTCTTCCCGTTGGTGCCGGTGATGGCGATGATGGGGATAGAAAGATGCCGCGCTGCAAGTTCAAGTTCTCCGATAACAGGAATCCCTTTTTCCTCAGCCTTCCGGATTGGCGGCAGTGTTCGAGGGATTCCGGGCGAAAGGACAATCAGCTCACTGCTCAAAAAGAGGGCTTCAGGATGTTTTTCCCAGAGGGTTTTGACAGAGTCGGGGAGATTAAGCGGACTCGGTGGGGTCTTCCGGTCATTGAGGGTCAGGCGGGCGCCTTTTTTGTGGAGGAAGTTGACAAGGGCCATTCCTGTTTTCCCCGCTCCGACAATCAGTATCTTTTTCCCTTTCAGCTGCATGGCCTTCCTAACGTATTTTTAATGTGCTGATGGCGATAAGCCCCAGCAGGATGCTGATAATCCAGAACCGTACGATAATCTTGGGTTCAGCCCACCCCTTGAGTTCGTAATGGTGATGAATGGGTGCCATCTTGAAAATTCGTTTTCGGCGGAGTTTAAAGGAGGCAACCTGCATAATAACCGACACGGTTTCCATAACGAAGACGCCTCCGACGATAACGAGCAGAAGTTCCTGTTTTGTGATGAGTGCGACGGTTCCGAGGGCCCCGCCCAGCGACAGGGAGCCCGTGTCTCCCATAAAAACCTGAGCGGGATAGGTGTTAAACCACAGAAATCCCATACTGGCGCCTACCATGGCCCCACAGAAAATAGAGAGTTCTCCGACCCCTTTGACATAGGGAATGTGCAGATACCTTGAAATAACGATATTGCCGACAAGATATGCAAAAAGGGTGTAGGTGGCGGAGGAAATCATGGTCGGTCCGATGGCCAGTCCGTCCAGGCCGTCGGTAAGATTGACCGCGTTTGAGGTTCCGGCGATGACCAGGATCCCCAAAAGGAGGTAGCCCCATCCGATGTCGGGAGAGAAATGTTTAAAAAACGGAAAAACCACGGTTGTTGGAAATCCCGAAGTCTTCATGAGAATAAGGGTCGTCAGCAGGGCAATCATGATTTGGACGGATAATTTGCCACGCGCGCTGATTCCCGTGCTGTTTCTTTTTCGCACCTTCAGGTAATCATCAATAAACCCTAAGAGACCGAAACTTGCCGTAACAAACAGGGTAATCCATACATACGCATTGCTCAGATCTGCCCAGAGGAGTGTGGGGATAATAATGGACGCGAGGATAAGAACCCCGCCCATAGTCGGCGTTCCTTCTTTTTTGAGGTGTGACGTGGGGCCGTCTTTTCGAATGGCCTGGCCAATCTGGTGAATCCGTAGCCGCTTGATCAGCCAGGGGCCGAGGAGGAAACTGAGGATCAAGGCGGTTATCGTCGCGTAAATACAACGAAAGGTAATGTAACGGAAGACATTAAATATGCCAAAATGGGAATGGAGGGGATAAAGAAGATGGTACAGCATCAGCTTTTACCCTCCTTTTCGCCGAGATACCCGAGGAGGGCCTGAATCCACTGTTTCATATTGAGCGCGAAAGACCCCTTTACAAGGATGACGGAATTTTGCTCAAAGGAGGGGCCGAGGATGGAGATGAGCCGGCCGGCATCTTCAAAAAAGAAGATTTTTCCGGCGTCAAACCCTGCCTGAATGGCCCCCTGGCGCGTGGCCTCCCGGTTGCTACCAATGAGGCACAAGAGGTGAATTCCGAGGTGTGCGCATAATTCGCCGATTTGTTCATGATACCGCGCCTCGTTTTCTCCCAGTTCCAGCATGTCTCCAAGAATAGCAATGGTTGCGCGCGAAGTGTTGAATGTGCCAAGGGTTTTCAGGGCCATTGCCGTTGATGCGGGGTTTGCGTTGTAAGCGTCATTGAGGATAACGGGGCCTTTTTGGGTAAAGATGGGAGAAAGACGCGCCTCGGGGGGGCGCAGGGATTCTAGAGCCTCTTTGATGTCGTCCAGGGGGACGCCTTCGGCGTGACCGACAGCCGCGGCCGCGAGGGCATTTTCGGCATGATGGGTCCCCAGAAAGGCGAGGGAGACAGGTGTGGATTTGCCGGCCGCGTGGAGTATCATTCGGATACCGTGAAAACCCTGCGGCGATACATCGGTTCCCCGGATATCGGCGTCTTGCCCCATGGTGTATGAGAGGGTTTGCCACGAGGATAGATGGGGGATCGCAGCGATGTTTGCATCGTCTCTGTTGATAATTCGTAACGTGTGATCAGGAGAACGCCAAAAAAGAGAACTTTTTTCCACCCTGACGCCCGCGAGGGTTTTGAACCCTTCAAGATGCGCGGGTGTGATATTGGTGATAAGGGCCGTGTCCGGGAGGACTATTTCCGTGAGGCGTGCGATTTCGCCGGGGAGATTGGACCCCAGTTCAACGACAGCGACTTCTGTCTCTGGTGTGATGGCGAGGAGTGTTTTAGGTACGCCTACACGATTATTTTCATTTTTTTCCGTTTTTGTTGTCCGGTATTTTTTCGAAAGAATGGCAGCGGCCATTTCCTTTGTCGTTGTTTTTCCTGTTGACCCGGTGATGGCGATAATTTTTGTTTTCAGGCTTTCCCGGTGGTGTCGCGCGAGGGCGCCATAGGCGGTGAGGGTGTCAGGAACGAAAAGAGACGGGACCGTCGTGGGGACTTCAGGGGCTTCCTGGGCCAGGACCGCGCCTGCCCCCCTGGAAACAGCGTCACGAATGAAGTGGTGTCCATTAAAATTCGGTCCCTTTAAGGCAACAAACAGGTTTCCTTTCTGCAGGTTTCGGCTGTCTGTGCTGATACCCGTAAGTGGCAGGGACGACTCCGGGAGCCTGTCAGGAGTCGCGCCGGTGATTTTAATGATGTCTGTCACTGTCCAGTTCATCCTTTTTTGATCATCCTTGCTCGAATGGCTTCTTTTGCGACGAGGCTGTCGGAAAAGGGGCGCTTTTTTGATCCCGTGATCTGATATGCCTCGTGTCCTTTCCCCGCAATAAGAATCGTATCTCCCTTTTGTGCGGTCTGGACGGCAAGAAAAATAGCCTTTTTCCGGTTCGGCTCAACAAGATAACCGCTTTTCGCCTGGGGCAGGGATTTCGTGGTCATGCAGGGCGTTTGTGTGATTCCCTGCCTGATGTCATCGATAATTTTCCGGGGTTCTTCCGAGCGGGGGTTATCATTGGTCACGAAGATCAGGTCCGAATGACGCTCCGCAATTGCGCCCATCAAAGGCCGTTTCCCCCGATCCCGGTCTCCGCCACAACCAAAAACAGTAAGGACGCGGCCCCTGGTAAGGGATTTTACACTGGCCAGCGCATTTTTCAGGGCGTCAGGTGTGTGGGCGTAATCAACAAGAATCGTAATCCCAAGGGGATTGGGAACAGCTTCAAGGCGTCCTGGAACAGTGACATGCCTGAGCCCTTCCACGGTAGTATTATGGGGGATGTGGCGCCCTTCGGCTGTTGCAACAGCCGCTAAAAGATTCATCTGATTATAATGGCCAATTAAGTTAGAGCTTATCGATAGCGTTCCACTGGGTGTTTGTGCCGTAAACTGTATTCCCTTCTCTGTCAATTCGGATTTCAGGGGATGGATATCGGCCCTGGGGGTGGTTCCGTAGGTGAGTATTTTCAGCTTCGGACATTCGTGGATAAGGGTGCTGCCATAGGTATCATCGAGATTAATGATTGCCGTTTTATCCGGTTTTGAACTCTGGGGAAGAGCCTGGGTGAAAAGGGTTTTTTTGGCCTCGAAATAAGATTGCATGGTATGGTGAAAATCAAGATGGTCCTGGGTGAGGTTGGTCCAGACGGCAGCATCAAGCTGGCAGCCGGCCGCGCGGCGCTGAACCAGGGCGTGGGAGGAGACCTCCATGGCAACGGTTTTTATGCCGGCATTGCGCATGGCATTGAGGGTTTTCTGGAGGGATAGAGAATCCGGCGTGGTTGTCTTTGCCGCGATACTTGTGCCCGCGAAACGATAATTAATGGTGCCAATGACGCCGACCGGAATACCGGCAGCGTTCATGATTGATTCGATAAGGTAGGTGAGGGTTGTTTTCCCGTTGGTTCCCGTAATACCAATCATCGTCAAGTCGCTTGAAGGGTTGCCGTAATAATTTGAGGCAAGGATCCCCAGGGCCCGGTGTGAATCCCTTACCTGGATAAAGAGGGTGGAAGAAGCGGCCGGGAGGGGAAGCGTGCCTTCGTGAACCACGCAGGCCGCCCCCTTTTTAATAACATCCGGAATAAACGCGTGTCCGTCGGCTGCAAGGCCCTTGATCGCTACAAAGAGGCTATTTGGGGTAACGTTCCTGGAGTCGTTTGTGATGCCGGCAATCGGGACATCAAGAGGGCCGGTTACGCTAAGGGGGGTAATTCCCGGAAGGAGGGTGCGTATGGACCGTATGGAAGGGGAAGCCATACGGGCCTCTTTTAAGAGGGGAAGGTGAACCATATCGAACACCTCCCTCCGGGTGAAACGGGTGTCCCCGGTTTGGGGGACTGGCGGATTGCCTGCCCGTTTCCGTTAAGGGTGAGATTTATGCCGTGGACTTCTCCCCACCGAATGACACCTCTCAGGCTCATCCCCGAAAAATTTGGCAAGGCTACGGCGGTTGATGCGATGTTTTTAGGTGATTTCCCGGCTACGGCGTCTTTCTTGGAAGCAGGGATAACTGTTGTGCTTGCGTCAGGTGCTGGATGGGCATGCGGGTTAAGTGCTATTTCGGGGAGTTCTGGTTTTTTAGGGGATATATTCAGGTACTGTAGAACTCTGACAGCTATGTTTTTGAAGGCGGGGCCTGCCACGACACCGCCGTAGGGGATTCCTTTAGGCTCGTCAATGACAACAATAGCGGCAATTTTTGGGTCTTCAGCCGGGACAAAACCAATGAAAGACCCAATGAATTTTCTGGGGTCATATCCCTTTCCGTTGATGCGGGGTTTTTGGGATGTTCCTGTTTTCCCTGCGACCGTGAAGCCTTTCAGGGCGGCACGGGTCCCCGTCCCGCCTTCGGCGGTTACTTCCGTCATAAAGGTCGTAATAAGATGCGCGATACGGGGAGACAGCACTCGCCGTATCTTTACAGGGTGATGAACCTGGACAGGTACGCCTTTAGCATCAATGATTTTTTTGATGATAAAGGGCTGCATAAGGTCTCCCCCGTTCGCAATAGCGGAGACAGCGGTTACGAGTTGAAGCGCGGTTACGGAAATGCCCTGGCCGAATGAGATTGTTGCCAGAGCAATAGGCGGGAGGTTTTTGAGGGGCTGCATCAGGCCCGGTGATTCTCCCGGAAGGCCGATCCCCGTTCTTTGCCCGAAACCAAAACGCGTTAACCCGTGGTAAAGGATGTTTTTCCCAAGATGGCCGCCAATCTTCGCGGCGCCGATGTTACTGGAAAACTTAATGATTTCATCGAGAGAGAGGGTCTTGTGGGGGTGAACATCGTGAATAGTATGCCTGCCAATGAGGTAATGGCCGTTTTCACAATAGATTTTTTCCGTCCCATGATACCTGCCTGATTCAATGGCCGTTGCCATGAGAAAGACCTTCATAACAGACCCGGGTTCAAAAGCATCTGTTACGGCACGGTTTCGTCTGTTTCCGTAGGTGCTGGTCGGCCGGATATTGGGGTTGAAAGAGGGGTAATTTCCCATGGCAAGGATTTCCCCCGTTGAGGGGTTCATAACGATGGCGATTCCACGCTTAGCCCTGTGGTTTATAACGGCTCTTGCCAGTTCTTCCTCAACAATGTGCTGGATGGTTTTATCCAGGGTAAGAAAGAGGCTGTGTGTTTTCGAAGTGGCGAAGGCCTCTTGCCTCTTGGTAATAATAGGGGCCCCTTTCGCATCTCTTGCGACAATTATTCGAACAGGTTTTCCCCTGAGATAGGGATCAAACTTGTATTCAATGCCCGCCAGGCCCTTCCCGTCCACATCACAAAATCCGATGCAGTGCGCTGCGAGAGAGAGACAGGGATAAAACCGTTTGGGTTCTGAAATGACGCCGAAACCTTTGAGGTGACGTTTCGCTATTTTTTTGATTTTCTGTGGATTTTGCTGCCGGGCTATCCAGACAAAGGAGGCGGAACGCTTCAGGCGCCTGAAGGTCCTTCTAAGAATTTTTTTATAAGAAGTTCTTCCTGATTTCAAAATTTTCGCAATGATTCTTGATGCCCGGCGTTTGTTCTTTATCTTTGAGGGGTGGGCGTACAGAGACAAAAGGGTTGTACTGACGGCAAGCCGGCTGCCATTTCTGTCAAAGATTGTTCCCCTGTCTGGAGACAGGTGAATGGTTCCGTAATGCTGCCGCAGGGCCATTTTCCTGAACAAGCTGCCT
>JANTFN010000060.1 GCA_024763435.1 Thermodesulfobacteriota bacterium
CCGTTTTTAACGATGTTGGCCTTGCCGCTTTTCTTGAAGATATAACAGGCAGGTGTCCCCTTGTCGTGCTGTTTGAGACCCGGATTGAGAGAAGTATTCTGAATCTCCTGCTGCCGGATGGGACGGCGGTTGAGCTGGCGGCGGATGTGGGGGAGATTATCTGCCGGGATCTGCGCGCGCCGGTATGCGAGATAGAGCTTGAACTGAAGAAAGGAAAATTAGAGGGGCTGACCCCTCTGGTGACGGCGCTTAGAAAAAAATTCCCCCTCGAGCCGGGCGAGCAAAGCAAGTTCGCGCGCGGGATGAAACTCCTTGAAAAACAGAAAAGAAACACCCTTGTGGAAGCTTCGCGGGTATTTGCCGACAGGTTTGGCAGTTGACAGATTTGAACATTGTGTCTATATTAGATTCCAAGAATTTAAAAAAACCAGACATCTGGCGAGGGTGGCGGAACTGGTAGACGCACTGGATTTAGGATCCAGCGGGATGACCGTAGGGGTTCGAGTCCCCTCTCTCGCACCAGCAAAGAAAGGAAAGACATGAACGTAGAGGTAGAAAATGTAAGTCAGGTGGAAAAGCGGTTATCGTTTGTCGTGCCTGCGGAAGAAGTGGATAAAACCCTGTCGGATATCTTCAGGGAATTGAAAAAAGAAGCGAAATTGAAGGGATTCCGAAAGGGAAAAGCGCCTGAAGGTGTTGTAAGGGCACATTTCAGGGATTACGCGTTTCAGGAAGCGGAAAAGCAGATTATCAGCGGTCACTACAAGGAGGCCCTCGAAGAAAAGAAGCTTGCCGTGGTTTCAGAGCCCGATATTCAGATGGATGGGATTGAAGAGGGGAAGGATTTTCAGTTTCAGGCCGTCGTGGAGGTTCATCCGGAACTTCCTGAAATAAACGGGTATAAGGGAGTTCCTGTAAAATCTAAGCTCATTGAAGTCCTGGATGTTGATGTAGAAAACGCCCTTGAACGCATACGGGCCTATCAGGGGAAACTTGTTGTGGCGGACCCCGATTATGAGGCGCAGATAGGGGATTATCTGATTATCGATTATACCGGCGAGGTGGATGGAAAGTCTTTTGAGGACAATGAACGGAAGGATGCTCTCCATAAACTGGGTAATCCGGATACCCTGGCCGAGTTTGACGAAGCGCTTGTCGGGGCCAGGGCGAATGAGGAAAAAGTTTTTGATATTACGTATCCCGAGGATTTTCCCAACAAGGACCTGGCGGGAAAGACCGCGGCGTTTAAGATTATGGTAAAAGAGGTAAAACGTCAGGAATTGCCGGATCTTAATGATGAATTTGCCAAGAGTGTGGGCGACCATGCGTCGCTTGACGCGTTGAAAAATCACTTGAAAGAACAGATCGAGGAGGAGCGGGAGACGGTTAACCACCAGTGGATGGAGGAACAAGTATTGACGTTTCTCCTGAACAGGTTCAGTTTTGAGGTCCCGAAAAGCTGGATTACCCGGCAGGCGGGTTTCCTTTTGTCTAAATTTGAGCAAGATCAGAATAGACAGGGGGCCAAGGTGGAGAAAATTCCTCTGGCGCAGCATCCCCAGAAGAAGGTTTTTGAGGAACTTGCCGAGCGCCAGATTAAATCGATGCTGGTTATTGATGAAATTGCCAAACAGGAGGGTATCTCTGTTACACCGGAGGACCTGACGGCGCATTATGATAAATTTTCAAGGGATGCAGGAGCTACGGCAGAACAGGTTCGAAATTATTATGAATCAAATCAAGATCAGATAAATGCCCTGCAGGATGATCTTCTCCGCTCCAAGACCCTCGCGTTTCTTCGGGAGCACGCAGTTGTGGAATGGGTTAAGGAAGATGAAATAAAAGCGGACGATGAAGAGAAAAAGAATGCGGAACCCGAAGAAGAGAAAGGAAGGATTATATTACCATGAGTGCCTTAGTTCCTTTTGTTGTTGAACAGGATGGAAGAGGGGAGCGTGCCTATGATATTTTTTCGCGGCTGCTGAAGGAAAGGATTATCTTTCTTGGTGGAACCATTGATGATACCGTGGCAAATGTTATCATCGCGCAGCTTCTGTTTCTTGAGGCGGAAAATCCCGATAAGGACATCCACCTGTATATCAATTCTCCGGGGGGGATTGTTACCTCGGGGCTTGCTATCTATGATACGATGCAGTACGTTAAATCAAGTATTACCACCCTCTGTCTCGGACAGGCAGCAAGCATGGCGGCGGTGCTTCTCGCCGCGGGCGCCGAGGGTAAACGCTTTTCCCTGCCTCACTCGAGAATTATGCTCCATCAGCCGCTTGGGGGATTTCAGGGGCAGGCAAGCGATATCGATATTCATGCCAGGGAAATCCTGGCCATCAGGGAAAAACTTAACCAGATTCTTTCAAAACATACGGGACAGCCTGTAGAACGGATACAGGGAGACACGGACCGGGATTATTTCATGAACGGTGAAGAAGCCGCTCAATATGGATTGATTGATGAGGTGATTGAAGAAAGAAAAACTGTAAAAGGGGATTGATATGACGAATGAAAATACCGGTACCGGTAAACCGGAAGGTCTTCGCTGCTCGTTCTGCGGAAAGACGCAGGACGAAGTCAAAAAGCTGATAGCGGGTCCCGGGGTATATATATGCGATGAATGCATCCGGCTTTGCGATGAGATTATTGCCGAGGACGACAAAGAAAATATGGATATCCTCGCGGAATCGCTAAAACCGGAGGAGATTAAAGCCGCGCTTGATGAATATGTTATCGGCCAGGAACGCGCCAAAAGGACGCTCTCTGTTGCCGTTTACAACCATTACAAACGGATTACTTCCAACCTGAAATCGGATGATGTGGAGCTGCAGAAAAGCAATATTCTGCTTGTGGGGCCGACAGGGTCCGGGAAGACCCTTCTGGCGCAGACCCTCGCGAGGATTTTAAATGTTCCGTTTACGATTGCCGATGCGACGACGCTTACCGAGGCGGGGTATGTTGGCGAAGATGTGGAAAATATTATCCTTAACCTCCTACAGGCGGCGGATTATGACGTGGAACGTACGGAAAAAGGGATTGTTTACATCGACGAAATTGATAAGATTTCGAGAAAAACGGACAGCCCCTCAATTACGCGGGACGTATCCGGAGAGGGTGTTCAGCAGGCCCTGCTGAAGATTATTGAAGGCACGGTCGCGAATGTTCCCCCCAAGGGGGGGCGGAAACATCCCCAGCAGGAATTTTTGCAGATAGATACAACGAATATCCTTTTTATCTGCGGTGGGGCCTTTAACGGTCTTGAAAAGATTATAGAACGGCGCCTTGGCGGCAGTACACTCGGGTTTGAGGCGGATATTAAGACGAAGGTTGAAAAGGAGCTGGGAGAAATCCTGAAGGCGGCGCAACCGGAGGATCTGCTGCGTTTCGGCCTGATTCCGGAACTGATTGGCCGGTTGCCTGTCATCGCGACGCTGAGTGAGCTGGACGAGGATTCTCTTGTGGAAATTCTCAAGAAACCGAAAAATGCCCTTGTTAAGCAGTATGAACGCCTGATGGAGATGGAAAAGGTGGATATAACCTTTACGGAGGGTGCCCTGAAGGCGGTTGCCTGTGAGGCGATTAACCGGAAGTCCGGGGCCCGGGGGCTGCGTTCCATTATGGAACAGGTCATGCTTGATCTCATGTATGAAATTCCCTCTAAAAATAACGTTCGTGAGGTGGTTATCAGCGAAGAGGTTATCAAAAACCAGGACGAACCGATTGTTGTGTATGAAAATGAGGCGGATGTAGCTTAAAATGAACGATGCGACGGTGCCGATCGAAAAGATTGTTCCACTTCTTTCGTTGAGAGAGGTGGTGCTGTTTCCTTATATGGTTATTCCTCTTTTTGTCGGACGTGAAAAGTCTGTTCAGGCGCTTGAGATGGCGGTCAGTCAGGAAGACGGGCAGCTCATGTTTGCCACGCAGAAAGAGGCCAAGATTGTTAACCCCACGCCGAATGATATCTATTCCGTGGGAACCATTGGGACGATTGTTCAAATGCTGAAACTTCCGGATGGTTCGATGAAGGTGCTGGTGGAAGGGCAAAAGCGGGCGGTTATCACGGAGTTTTTTGATGAGGATAATTATTTTTCCGTCCGCGCGCGTTATGTCAGGTCAAATCACCAGGCCAGCCCGGAGGTTCTCGCTCTGCTCAGGGGTGTCAAGGCAAATTTCAATCGTCTGGCCCGATTAAAAAAGGGAATTCCGCCGGAAGTTCTGGAAGATCTCAAGGAAATGGAAGATCCTGAAAGGCTTTCGGACAGCCTTGTGGGTCATCTGGACCTGAAGCTTGAAAGGAAACAGGCCTTCCTTGAGGAATTTTCCCCGCTGGTTCGTCTCGAGATGCTGATGGAGAGCATCCAGGGCGAGATAGAAATCATTAATGTGGAAAGAAAAATTAACAAGCGGGTCAAAAAGCAGGTTGAAAAAACGCAGAAAGAGTTTTACCTGAATGAACAGATGCGCGCGATTCAGAAAGAGCTCGGAGGAAAAGGCGAATTTCTCAGCGAAATAAAGGAGCTCGAAGAAAAAATAGGCAGTAAGGATTTGTCTCCTGAGGCAAAAAAGCGTGCTGCCGATGAACTTAAAAAACTTAAGCTTATGCCTCCCATGTCCGCGGAGGCTTCGGTTGTCCGCAATTATATCGACTGGATTCTCTCTCTGCCGTGGTATGAATATACCCAGGACAGGATTGAAATTGATGACAGCATGCGTATCCTTGAAGAAGATCATTACGGACTTAAGGAGGTCAAGGAACGTATTGTCGAGTATCTTGCGGTTCAGAAACTGGTTGGGAAGGTCCAGGGGCATATCCTCTGTTTTGTGGGGCCACCCGGTGTGGGAAAGACCTCGCTTGCCCGGTCTATTGCCCGATCCATGGAGCGAAAATTTGTCCGGCTGTCCCTCGGGGGCGTCCGGGACGAAGCGGAGATACGGGGACACCGGCGGACCTACGTGGGGGCCATGCCCGGAAAAATCATCCAGTCGATGAAGCGGGTGGGGAGCGGTAATCCGGTTTTCCTGCTTGACGAGGTCGATAAGATGAGTACCGATTTTCGCGGGGACCCTTCATCTGCTCTCCTTGAAGTCCTGGATCCGGAGCAGAACAATACCTTCAATGATCATTATCTTGATCTGGACTATGACCTGTCGCATGTTATGTTTATTACCACCGCGAATTACCTGCCCGCTATTCCACCGCCTCTCCGGGACCGAATGGAAATTATCAAAATTGCCGGTTATACGGAGCTTGAAAAGCTGCAGATTGCCAAGCGCCATCTGATGGAAAAACAACTCGAAAGGACCGGTCTGAAGGGGAGGAGCGTCCTCTTTACCGACGGGGCGATTTTAAGGATTATCCGTCAATACACGCGCGAGGCGGGGGTGCGGAATCTTGAGCGTGAGATTGCTTCGATCCTGAGAAAACTTGCCAAGGATGTGGTGCGGAAAAAGGCTGGATCTTCCATGAAAATTACCTCCAGAAATATTCAGAAATACCTTGGTGTTCAAAAATTCCGTTATGAAAAAGGCGAAACGGAGGACCGTATTGGTATCGCCAAGGGGCTTGCCTGGACAGAGGTTGGCGGGGAGCTGCTCGTTATCGAGGTGACCGTTCTGCCGGGACGGGGAAAGCTTATTGTTACAGGAAAACTGGGGGATGTCATGAAGGAATCGGCCCAGGCGGCGGTGAGTTATATCCGCTCTCGGGCTGACATGCTGGGCCTGGAAAAACGGTTTTATCAGAGGCTGGATATCCATATTCATGTTCCTGAGGGCGCGACGCCGAAGGACGGCCCGTCTGCCGGTATTACTATGGCAACGGCCCTTGCGTCCGCCCTGATCAAGAAGCCCGTAAAGAGCAGCCTTGCCATGACGGGGGAGATAACGCTTCGGGGACGGGTGTTGCCTATTGGCGGATTGAAGGAAAAGATACTCGCGGCACATCGCGCGGGGATTACAGAGGTGCTGGTCCCAAGTGAGAACGAGAAGGATACAAAGGAAATTCCGGCAAAGATTACAAATGCCCTTCAAATTCATTTTGTGGGACATATGGATGATGTCCTTAAGAAAGCTGTTGTTGGTCTCGAATTTTTAGAGATGGACGGGGAGACACTTCACCCCTCGGAGGCGATTTTTCGTCAGGGGTTTCGTGATATTCCCCCGATGATTTCTCCGTCCTGATGAAGTTGAATTTCAGCCAAAAAAAAACAGATAATCGCCTTGACAAGGGGAGATTTTCCTGTTAGATAATTCAGCGTGGTTTTGAGTTTGTTCAATTTTTATAAAGGTGCAAACCGATAAAGAGGAGGATGTTTATGAATAAGTCTGATTTGGTTCAGGTTGTGGCAGGGGAAGCAGGGCTTAGCAAAGCTTCAGCTGAAAAGGCCGTTAACGCTGTTTTCGACGGCATTGCCGATGCCCTGGGAAAGGGAGACAGACTCAGTCTCGTTGGGTTTGGCACCTTCAGCGTTGCCGACAGGGCGGCAAGGGTTTGCAGGAATCCCAAGACAGGAGAAAAGATTAATGTTGCCGCGAGCAAGGTACCTAAGTTTAAACCGGGGAAGGCCTTAAAAGACAAAGTTGCTTAAGATTTTATTTTAGGAAGCTTTCCCGGGCGGGTAGCTCAGTTGGGAGAGCGCCGGCCTTACAAGCCGGAGGTCACAGGTTCGAGCCCTGTTCCGCCCACCAGGATGAAGTTGCGGGGGCGTAGTTAAGCTGGTTATAACGCCGGCCTGTCACGCCGGAGGCCGCGAGTTCGAGTCTCGTCGCTCCCGCCAGTTTTTTCAATTATATCAGTGTTTGCGTTGCTGTGTATGTGCGCCAGTCAGGGGAGGTGATAGAGGCCCTTTAATCTCGGTGTTCATGTGGTGTGTGGTTGAGCAGTTACGCAAACGTCCCATTTGAATTAAAATCAAGACACACAAATATCAGTAAAACGGCCTGATAAGTGCCCAAACGTGAGCACTGGGTAATAGGGCGCGCTGAAAAGGGTTTATCCAGCTGCGAATATTTCACAGGAATGTCAATTTAATCATTAGATAGAAATATTTTGAAGGAGGGTAATAATGAAACGAGCAAGGTTCATAATCGTGTTTCTGATTGCTGGGTTGTTGGGCGTGTGGGGAACCGCCGGGGCAAAAGACGTGAATGTCAAAAACGTGAAATGCCCGGCCAAGATTGCCTGGAGTATTGTTCCGGAGGCCCAGGTAACCTCGTTTGCGTGTATGAAGACAACCTATAAAAAGAAGCCGGCCATTGCCTTTGTGGTTGGATTAAAAAACGTTTCAGAAAAACCCTTACGGTTCAGGGTTCACGTCTTTCTTGTCAATGAAAATAAGGCCGTGGGCGGTAAGGTCCCGAGAAAAGGAAAGAAAGACAAGAAGACGGGTAAAAAAGGGAAACCTGTCCTTCAGCCCGGACAAACTATCGAAGTCAAATATCCTGTCGCAAAAACCACGGTCCTTCCGAAGGAAATAGAAGTTGTGGTAGATTTGTGTCCCGCCATTTAACATAATATGTCATCAAGGAGGCATGAAATGAAACGAATATTAAGCATTCTGTTTGTTGTCTGTTTGGGTGCCGTTGTCGTTTTTTCTCTTACGGTTGTCCCGGCTCAGGCGAAAACCACGTATATTTCCATCGGAACAGGGGGAACCGGCGGTGTTTACTACCCTTATGGTGGCGGGCTGGCGGAGATTTGGTCAAAATATGTCAAGGGCGTCAAGGCCGTGGCAGAGGTTACCGGCGCCTCGGTTGAAAATGTGAAGTATGCCGACCGCGGGGAAACGGTTATCGGCGAGGCCATGAACGATGTGGTTTTTCAGGCCTACAATGGCGTGGGAAAATTCAAGAAACCCAAAAAGATTTATACCATGTTCTGTATGTATCCCAATCTTTACCATATCGTGGCATTGAAAAAACTGGGGTTGAAATCCATTTATGATGTCAAGGGAAAACGGGTTTCAATCGGATCCCCGGGGAGCGGGACGGCCTACAAAACCAATCTCGTTTTTGGTGCCCTTGGGATTGCCATGGACAGCTTCAAGGTTTACAGGTTGTCGTTTAACGAGAACGCCAACGCCCTGAAAGACGGCACGATTGATATCGGGGTCTGGTCGGTTGCGGCGCCAACATCCTCGGTGATGGATCTGGCGACGACGCATCCCATTGACATCCTGAACTGGAGCGCGTCGGACATGAAAAAGGTCAGCGCGAAATACCCCTTTTACCGGCCTTATGTTATTCCCAAGGGAACCTACAAGGGTGTTGATTATGACGTCCATACCCTGTCGGTGTGGAACACCGTGGCATGCTGGCAGAAGCTTCCCACCGATCTGGTCTACAAACTGGTGAAAGCGGTTTATGAACATCATGACTATTTGCAGAAAATACACCCCTTCGCGCGCTTTACCACACCGGAAAATACCCTGAAACAGGCGGTTATCCCCCTGCACCCGGGCACTGTAAAATATTTTAAGGAAATAGGCCTTAAAATTCCCGCGCGCCTGATGCCGAAAAAGTAACATAACCAGCAGGGAGAGGCCGGATTATTTGACGAATCCCGGCCTCTTCGTGTATGGGGGCGTGATGTCCTTGAAACGCTATCTTGTGCTGCTGGTATGTTTCTGCGCAATCATGATGCTGAAAACGCGGCCCATTCACGCAGCTTCCCTGGAACTCGTCGTTAAATCATTTAAGGGAACGCCGCTGATTCGGATTCCTATGCGTCAGGGTGATACCTTTACCCTGTATTATATTCATTCCGTGGATATTTCCCCGGTTTATGAGGTTTTTTCTATCGACGCGAAAAAAGGCATTGTCCTCATGCAGTCCTGCATGAAAATGTTTGGTGCCGGATTTGATCCCTGGCAGGCGCATGGGAAGGTGATTGAAGAAAATGGCTGGATCAAGATGGTGGAACTGAACGTCCCCCTGGGGTCATTCCTGCTTCGGGTTGGCGCACCCACGGTGGATCACACCTTGAAAATTAAGGGGATGGCACTCTATCTCAGCCGTATGATACCGGAAAAAAGGGTATGGATTGGTGTATCCGGATTAAACAAAACAGGGAATGGGGGGCCTGAATGAGTGCTGAAAGGATTGAAGATTCAGACAACCGGATAGAAGTTGAAGAGATTAAAACGAACAGGAGGGCCTTCAGGG
>JANTFN010000061.1 GCA_024763435.1 Thermodesulfobacteriota bacterium
ATCATGGTTGTGGCCGGGTCCCTCGCGGGGCCGACGCGCATGGTGGTGGATGGCCTGCGAGAAAAAGGCATCAAGGCGGGGCGCATCAAGCTGAAACTTTTTCGGCCCTTTCCAGCGAAGGCGCTTTTAGCGGCCCTGCGGCCCGCGAAAAAAATTCTTGTCCTGGACAGAAATCTGTCGGCCGGGACGGGCGGAATTTTCGCGCATGAAATCAGGGCGGTCATGAAGGGAGACACGCGTCCGATCTGGGGCTTTGTCGCGGGTCTCGGGGGCCGGGATATTGTTCCCGAACTCATTGAGTCCATGTTTTTTGACGCCATGGGGGCGGATGCCCCTGTATCAGGAACGATCTTCAAGGGGGCGAGATTATGATAGCGCAAACCTATACCATAGAAGAAAAGCGGGAACTCCTGTTCCCGGGGCATCTTGCCTGCCAGGGGTGCGGCGCGACCATTGCGA
This sequence comes from Thermodesulfobacteriota bacterium, assembly GCA_024763435.1. Classification (GTDB taxonomy): domain Bacteria; phylum Desulfobacterota; class S145-22; order S145-22; family S145-22; genus JANTFN01. Next base: position 460 of record JANTFN010000061.1, read on the forward strand.
TGCGTTATGTCCTCAAGGCCCTCGGCAAGGAAACGGTGGTGGTGATTCCCGCCTGCTGCTGGTCGATTATATCCGGCCTGTTCCCATCCTCCTGCCTCGATGTCCCCTTGATTCATACCGCCTTTGAGACCGCCGCTTCGACGGCGACGGGGGTTCGGGCGGGCTTGGACGCGCAGGGGAAAGAGGATGTAAATGTCCTGGCATGGGCAGGTGACGGGGGAACCTTTGATATCGGGTTTCAAGCCCTCTCCGGCGCGGCGGAGAGGAATGAAAATATCCTCTACTGCTGTTATGACAATGAAGCGTATATGAATACCGGGATACAGCGCTCCTCCGCGACCCCCATCGGGGCGTGGACAACTACCACGCAGAAAGGCGCTTTGGAGGACCGTCCCAAAAAGGATATCGTTTCCATTATGGCGGCTCACGGAATCCCCTATGTCGCCACGGCGAATGTGGCCTTCCCGGAAGACCTCTACCGCAAGGCTAAAAAAGCAGCGGAAATTAAAGGAATGAAGTTTATTCATATCCTGTCTCCCTGCCCCACGGGGTGGCGGATTCCCTCTTCCGAATCGATTGAAGTCGCGCGGCTGGCAACCCTTGCCGGGGTCTTTCCGCTTTACGAGGTTGAAAATGGGAGAAAGGTGACTATCACGTATAAGCCCCCGAAGAAGACACCCGTCACAGGCTACCTTGCGTCTCAGGGCCGCTTTCGCCTGATGAGCGACAGAGAAAAACGGTTGATTCAGAAGAATGTGGACGACTTCTGGAAACGACTCATAAAAAAGTCGAAAAACTAATCGTATCGGATGGGGCAGGGAGTTTCCCGGTTCTGTAAGCCTCCTGTCAAAATTGTGGTTTTGACCTTGTCTGCCGCCAGGCAGGGCAAGGGGTTTCTGCACCCTTTAATCTAAAAATTCTGCCAGGGATAAAGTGGAAAAGAAGTCCTATCCCTTGATAACCCCCAGCGGGGTAAGCCGTGCCACACGTGAGGAGATGCCCGCCCTTTCCACGACGGAAACGACCCGGTCGATGTCCTTGTAGGCATCGGGGGCCTCTTCAAGCAGGGTTTTATTGCCGCGCGCGCGAATCTTGATTCCCCGCGCGGAGAGGGCCTGAAGGATTTTCTGACGGTTTAAACGCTTAATGGCCTGGGAGCGGGACAGGGTCCTGCCCGCGCCGTGGCAGGTACTCCCGAAGGACTGCGCCAGCGCGCCGGGCCGGGCGAGGAGGATATAAGAGGCCGTGCCCATGTCACCTGGGATAAGAACCGGCTGGCCGGTGTCCCTGAACGCCCCTGGAAGGGCGGAATGGCCGGCGGGAAAGGCGCGGGTTGCTCCTTTTCGGTGAACGCAAACCTCCCTTTGGCGGCCTTCGACGGTATGCGTTTCCATCTTGGCAATGTTGTGGCAGACATCATACAGAAGGTGCATCCCGTGCTCCTTCGGGCTGAGGTGAAGCGCCTCCTCGATGGTTTGAACTGCCAGAGCCATTAGGACCTGGCGGTTTGCCCAGGCGTAGTTGGCGGCACAGGACATGGCGGAAAAGTAGCGTTTTCCCATGCTGGAGCCAATCGGGGCGCACGCAAGCTGGCGGTCCGGCAGGGGAAAGGGAAGGTCGGCAAGGTGCTTGACCATTTGATGAAGAAAATCATCGCATACCTGGTAGCCGAGCCCGCGGGAGCCGGAATGGATGAAGAGAACCAGTTGATCCTCGAAAACCCCAAAGCGTGCCGCGGTTTCCCTGTCAAAGATAGTCGTAACACGGCTGATTTCAAGAAAATGATTGCCGGAGCCAAGGGTGCCCAGCTGGTCTTTTCCCCGCTTGATGGCATAGTCGCTGACCTCGGCCGGGTCAGCGGATTCCATGACGCCGTAATCTTCCGTGTGCGCCAGGTCCGCCTGTTCTCCGAGCCCCTTTCCCACGACCCAGGCGGCGCCCTTTTTCATCACCTGTTTGACCTCCTTCGCCGAGAGGTGAAACCGTCCGGTTCCCCCGACACCACAGGGAATGGCGCGGTACAGGGCATCCAGGAGAAAATCAAGGTCGTCCCGGACATCCGAGGCGGTCAGCTTGCTGGTAACGACCCGGCACCCGCAGTTGATATCATACCCCACCCCGCCGGGAGAGATGACCCCATCGTTAATGTCCATGGCGGCCACGCCCCCGATGGGAAAGCCATATCCCTGGTGGATGTCGGGCATGGCCATGGCGGCCTTGACGATGCCGGGCAGGTGGGCGACATTGACCACCTGCCGGAGGCTGCCATCCGATTTCAGGGATTTGACAAGGTCTCGATCGGTGTAGATGAGGCCTTCCACCCGCATGCCGCTGGTTTTGGGGATGCGCCAGCGCACATCATCCATTTGTTCCAGGGCGATGGCCATCAGGCGTATTCCCGTTGAAGGGCCTTCAGGGTTTTTTCATAGGCGCGGTAATTCGTTTCGCCGAAAAGAACGAAGCGTACCCACTCAATTTCCGGGTATTCCGACAGATAATCCCGGCAGGTGGTCAGGGCAATCCGCGATCCTTCTTCGAGGGGATAGCCGTAGACTCCCGTGCTGATGGAGGGGAAGGCAATGCTTTTAATACCCTTTTCAGAGACGATTTTCAGGCAGGAAAGATAGGCGCTTTTAAGCAGGCCGGCCTCGCCCTTGCCGCCGCCCCGATAGACGGGCCCCACGGCATGGATAACGTATTTTGCCTTGAGGTTTCCCCCCGTAGTAAGAACGGCGTGCCCGGTGGGACAGCCGCCGATTTTCCGGCACGCCGCCATGATGGCGGGCCCCCCTGCCCGATGAATGGCGCCGTCCACACCGCCGCCCCCCGCGAGCCTCGCGTTGGCGGCATTGGCGATGGCCTCTGTGTCCTGCCGGGTGATATCCCCCTGAACAATTTCAAGGATTGAAGAGCCGATGGTTATCTGCATGGTGTCCCTCCTTTACAAAGGTATCAATTACAGTTTCCCGAAGAAAAATAAAATTCCCGTAAGAATAAAAAACAGGGCGGCTATTTTCCGAATGATATTTTCCGGAACGTATCTTGACAGAACACCCCCGACGAGGACGCCAATGAGCGTGGCAATAACCAGGGCACTGGCGGCGCCGAGAAAGACTGTCACCATTTTTTTTGACTCTCCCGTCAGCGCCATTGTCGCCAATTGTGTCTTATCTCCCATTTCCGCTAAAAACACCGTCACGAATGTAACAGAAAAAAGTTTCCAGTCCATGATGCCTCCCTTGCCGGGATTATAGCGCTGAAAGAGGGGCAGGTCAAAAGGGGGACACCCCCGCCCTGGGAAAAGTGTTTTCGTTTTCGTCTTCTTCTCCCCGTGTGGAAGAGGGCCGGTATGAGGGATTAGGATATTGCCTCCCATAATCAAAAATGGTAATATATGAAAAAAATTGAATTGAATACCCCCTCTAATTCTGCTTGAAAGGACGGTTAAGCGCATGAATCAACGACGGCCCAGGCTTTTGTTTCTATGCACGGGAAATTCCTGCCGTAGCCAGATGGGCGAGGCCTGGGCCCGTCATCTCTGGGGAGACCGGTTTGAAGTTTATTCCGCCGGAATTGCCCCGCATGGAATGGATGCGAGAACCGTCAGGGTCATGGAAGAGGCGGGGATTAACATGGACGGGTATCGGTCCAAACATGTTGATGAGCTGAAAGGGCTTGCCTTTGATATCGTCATAACCGTTTGTGACGAGGCGCGGGAGGCGTGTCCCTTTTTCCCCGGGGAGCACCTGATGCTGCACCAGGGATTCGAGGACCCGCCCGTTCTTGCAAGGGACGCAAAAACAGAGGAGGAGGCCCTGAGGCACTACAGGCGTATTCGCGATGAGATAAGGGCCTATGTTAGGACACTTCCAAAGGTCCTTGCCCTTTCAGAAGACGAAAGGCCTTCAAATTCTTCTCTGTCATAAAGAACGAACCCGGAAAGTTTTTTTAAATATTGTGTTTCTATTTGTTTTTTCAGGGTTATAATATTCGAATTTTGTCATCACAGCGGATTTTTCCCCCTTTTAATACCCTTGCAAATACCCCTTCTCGCGGCATGATGCAGTCGCCGGATAGTTTAAAGATGGCGCACTTTTTGTGACATTTTTTCCCTATCTGGGTTATTTCTACGAGGGCTGTTTCCCCTATCTGTACCTTTGTTCCCAGTGGCTGGGAAGGCCAGTCGATGCCTGATGTAGCAATATTTTCGGCAAAGTTTCCAAAACTCACATCGAGCCCCTTTTCACGGGCTTTTTCAATACTCTCGGCTGACAGAAAACTCACCTGACGGTGCCACGTCCCGGCATGGGCGTCTCCGCTGATTCCATGATCCCGGATGAGCCAGGCCGATTCAACGGGTGTTTTGGGAGTTCCTTTTTTGTCGCTGATTGCGATGGATTCGATATGCATGGGGGTGTCCTTTCCAGTGGTTTGCCTTCGAAAGTTAAAAAGTTTGGGTAATAGCCCCTGGTTGTGTGGAATCACACGTCTTCCAGAATGGCGAGAGCTCTCTCAGGTCTTCTATGATGGGAGGAAGCTTTTCAAGAATATAGCCGATATCCCTGTCGGTATTGTAACGGCTCAGGCTGAAACGGATCGAACCATGCGCCAAAGTGAAGGGAACCCCCATGGCCCTGAGGACATGGGAGGGCTGAAGAGAACCAGAGGTGCAGGCAGACCCGGAAGAAGCATAAATACCCCATTGGTCCATCATCAGTAAAATGGCTTCGCCTTCCACCCCTTCGAAACTGATATTTGTAGTATTTGGCAAGCGATTTTCACGCTCACCATTAACTTTGGCCCCGGGAATCTTTTCCAGAAGCCCTCTCTCTAACCTGTCCCTCAACTGCCTGACGCGCGCGTTTTCCTCTTCCAGGTGTATCTTCGCCAGTTCACAGGCCTTGCCAAGCCCGATAATGGAAGCAACGTTTTCCGTCCCCGCCCTGCGCCCGCTTTCCTGATGCCCACCAATAAGAAATGGGGTAAATCTGGTCCCCCTTCGGACATATAAAACACCAATCCCTTTTGGGGCATGGAGTTTATGGCCCGAAAAGGAAAGCATGTCCGCGGGGATGCGCCTGAGATCTATGGCAATTTTTCCAACGGCCTGAACTGCGTCAGTGTGAAATACAATCCCTCGCGCTTTTACGATTTGAGAAATTTCATCAATGGGAAAAACGACCCCCGTTTCATTGTTGGCCCACATAATGCTGACCACAGCGGTATCCGGTGTCAGGCTGCGGACAAGAAAATCAACATCCAGGCGGCCATTGTTATCAACAGGAACCATGGTAACCCGCCAGCCCTCTTTAGAAAGATGCTCAAAAAGGTTCTTAATTGCCGGGTGCTCAACGCGTGTGGTTACAATATGGCGTTTGTTGGGATAGGCTTGAATCGCGGCCCTGATGGCGGTGTTGTCACTCTCTGACCCGCAACTGGTAAAAATAATTTCTTCGGACGTGGCTCCCAAAAGGTCCGCAACTTTTCTGCGTGCCTCACGGAGGCGTTTGCTGACCTGGCCGGCAAAGCGATACATGCTGGAAGGATTTGCATAAAGGCCTTTCAGGAAAGGCATCATCTCGTCCAAAACTTCCGGAGTAATTTGAGTGGTTGCATTGTTGTCAACATAGATTTGTTCCATGGCTCATGTCTCCTCTACGATCAAATCGGGGGCAATAGCCTCCCGAAGTTTTTTTTCAACGTAGTCTTTTAGGGTTACGTGCGAGGCGAGGCAGGTTGCGCATGTGCCTTTTAACCTGACTAAAACCTTTTTTCCTACGATATCAACCAATTCAACATCACCCCCATCCTGACGAAGCGAGGGTTTAATCTCCTGACCCATGATGTCTTCAATCATCTTTATTTTTTGAATGTTTGTCATCTTCGCTGTTTTCTTAGCGTGCAGGGGGGCCTGTTTTCCATTGATGCTGTCAAGAATTTCCTGAATTTTTTCGTGGCACTTTTCACAGCCGCCTCCTGCCTTGGTATAGTTGGTGACATCTTCAATCGTGGACAGGTTGTTTTCACGAATGGCACGTTCGATTTCACGGTCCGTAACACCGAAACATTCACAAACAAGGGTCCCCTCAATTTTTTTACTCGCTTCTCCGCGATAATCAGCAATAGCCTTTTCCAGGGCTTCCCGGCCCATAACGGAACAATGCATTTTTTGCCGGGGGAGCCCTCCCAGAAAATGAACAATATCGTCATTCGTGATTTTTTCGGCCTCCGAAACAGTAAGCCCTTTGATCATCTCGGTAAGGGCGGATGAGGAGGCAATGGCGCTGGCGCATCCAAAGGTCTGAAATTTTGCATCCACGATTCGTTTGTTCTCGTCAATCTTTAAATAAAGGGTCAGGGCATCGCCACAGGCCGGGGAGCCAAACTCCCCAATCCCGTCGGCATCTTTAATAACACCTGCATTGCGTGGATTTAAAAAATGTTCTTTTACTTTTTCTGTATAATCCCACATAACAATCTCCTGTTGCTGCCGGTTGGTTATCCCCCCGCCAACAGATATGTAATTGATATTTCGTCATTTTCCCTTACAAGGGACGTGAGCTCATCCGGATAAACACTTTTGTCATTTACGTAAACTTCGAGATAGGAATGTAATACCCCCGGACTCGAAAAGAGTTTATTTTTTAGTGCCGGAAATCTTTTCAGCGCATGCGCAATACATGCGCCTACCGTTTTCCCCTCTACCGTTATGGCGTCTGTCGGAATCCCATCCTCCGCGATGAATGGATGGACGCACATTTTAACACTCATTATTGGCCTCCGGAATCTATTCTCATAACCTTGCCCCTATGAAAGATACCTTTCCCCGGTATCAGGAAGGATAACGGTGATAATTTTTTGTTTCACTTCCCTATCAACCCTGCATGCCGCCGACATGGCGGCCCCCGAAGAAATCCCGGCAAAAATTCCTTCTTCTTTAGCGAGCCTTTTCGACATTGCCAGGGCCTCTCCTGATTTTATCCTGATAATTCGATCAACCACACTCATATCAAGGGTTTTTGGAATGAAGCCAGCGCCTATTCCCTGAATTCCATGTTTGCCCGGTTTTCCCCCGCTTAAAACAGCACTTTCCTCAGGTTCCAGGCCGATAATTTCCACTGAAGAATTTTTTTCTTTTAATGCTCTTCCGGTTCCTGAGATTGTCCCGCCTGTTCCGATTCCCGAGATAAAAATATCAACCTTCCCATCAGTGTCACCCCAGATTTCCTGGCCTGTTGTATCGTAGTGAGCTTGGGGGTTGGCCGGGTTTTCAAATTGCAGAGGCATAAACGCCTTCCGCTTTATAGAGATTTCCCTGGCCCTGGCCATTGCCCCGGGAATTCCTTCGGATGCCGGTGTTAAAATAAGCTCTGCCCCAAAATTTTTTAGTATCCTTTGCCTTTCGATGCTCATGCTTTCCGGCATTGTGATGATAAGGTGATACCCCCTTAAGGCGCAGACAAAGGCAAGCGCTATGCCTGTATTTCCGCTTGTGGGTTCAACAATGATATCCCCTCGTTTGAGGCGACCCGTTTTTTCAGCAGTCTCGATCATGGCAAGCCCTATTCGATCTTTTACGGAAGAGAGCGGGTTAAACATCTCAAGTTTTGCCAAAACGGTATTATCTCCGGATACGAGCCTGTTGATTCTCACTAAGGGTGTTTTCCCGATTAAGGTTGTAATATCTTCGGCATATCTCATCTTACGTACTCCATTAAATTTACTGTTTTAATTATAATACATTCAATAACAATTGTCAAGGGTTTAATTAAAACATTTTATAGTTACGGGCTTGATTGGTATCTGTAAAGGTGGTCTGTCTGGGTGGGTGGGTCAAGTGTTTAGCCTTTCAGGATGTTTCCTGTGATGTATATTAATCCTGAAACTATTGGTTTGTTGTCTTGCCCCGCCTTTTTCCGCATACCGGGCAGTCGTTTTTTCTCCGAATGTCAACCATAATACATTCCATCACTTCCCCATTGAAATAGAGCATGCGGCCTGTCAGAAGGGTTCCCACGTCCGACAGCAGTTTAATGGTTTCCAGCGCCTGAAGAGAGGCAATGACACCGGCCGTGGGGCCGAAGACCGGAATGGTCACTTTTGACGCTTGCGCCTTCGGAAAGATGCATTCCAGGCAGGGGGTTTCCCCCGGCAAGAGGGTGGTCATTTGCCCTATCATCCCGTAAACCCCCCCATGGATGAGAGGGATTCCTTTTTTGACGCAGGCCGCGTTTAAAACATACCGGGATGGCATATTATCGAGGCAGTCAACCACCACATCCACGCCTGTAAGCAGTGGCTCACATGTTTCCGGGATTATCTTCTCCAAGACAGGGTGAAGCTGGACGGATGAATTCATCAGCGCCAGTTTCTCCGCTGCTGAAGCTACTTTTGGGGTGTTGATATTCTTTTCATAATGAAGCAACTGGCGGTTCAGGTTTGAAAGCGATACAGTGTCAGAATCGACCAGGGTTAGGGCCCCGACGCCTCCGGCAGTCAGATACATTGCGACGGGAGACCCCAACCCCCCCACCCCGGCTATAAGCACATGGGCTGCTTT
>JANTFN010000062.1 GCA_024763435.1 Thermodesulfobacteriota bacterium
GCAGGTTGTTTGCCCTTTTTGTTGTGAGGCACCCCGGATGGATGGGACTGTGAGTTAGCCGATGGCATTTGCCATATTGAAAATAGGGAGATACATGGCAATGACGATGGTACCCACGACGCCGCCGAGAAAAACAATCATCAGGGGCTCCAGCATAGAGGTAAGACCGGCAACCGCGGTATCGACTTCATCCTCGTAAAAATCTGCTATCTTGTTGAGCATCTGGTCAAGTGCTCCTGTATTTTCCCCGACGGAAATCATTCGTGTCACCATGGGCGGAAAGACCTTGCTCCGCGCGAGAGGTTCCGCGATGTTTTCCCCGGAGCTGATATTTTCCCTCGCGGCCATCACAGCATCTTCAATAACCTTGTTGCCCGAGGTTTTGGCGACAAGATTGAGGCCATCCAGAATGGGGACGCCACTGGTCATCAACGTGCTTAAGGTGCGTGTGAAGCGTGCCACGGCAACCTTGCGGAGAAGGATACCGAAGACGGGGAGTTTCAAAAGAAAACCGTCTATTGCCCTTTTTCCCTTCTCGGTTTTTCTGATATAGCGAAAAAGGAGGAATAAAGCGATAAGCACACCGATGGCAATCAGAATATGGGTGCGGATAAATTTGCTCATATCCACGACAAATTGTGTCAGGCCCGGAAGTTGCTGATGTGCCTCGCGGAACATCTTTTCAAAGGTCGGGATAACGAAGACCATCAGGATACCGACCACGACGACGGCGACGAAGGTAACGATAGCAGGGTACATCATGGCGGATTTAACCTTTCGCCTCAAGGCCTCGGCCTTTTCAATGAAACCGGCCAGTCGGTTCAGGATGATATCAAGGGTTCCCGCTTCTTCACCGGCGACCACCATGTTTGCAAAGAGGGCGTTAAAAATCTTCGGATGTTTCTTAAGGGCGGCGGCAAAAGTCAGGCCGCCTTCCACATCATCTTTGACGGAAGTAAGCGTTTCCTTCAGGGTAGGGTTCTCTTCCTGATCGGCGAGGATATCAAGGGATTGGACCAGGGGAAGACCGGCATCTACCATGGTTGCAAGTTGTCGCGTAAAGATAGCCAGGTTTTTTGCCTTGACCTTGGGTTTGAAAATAGTAATAGGTTTTTTTTCTCGAACCTTGCTGATCTTTGAGGGGATAATTCGCTGGTGACGAAGCTGTGAGCGGACAACAGCTTCGTTTGCAGCTTCCATGGTTCCTGATTGCGCCCCCCCGCCATAAACCTTTCCTTCCCATTTAAAAGCTGGCACAATTTCCTCCTTAACGTTTCCTGGCCCGTTGAGGTTGTGAGGCCATGCCCATCATTTGTTTAAGTTCCTCGAGATTAGGGCTCCGAGACATGGCTTCCTTCGTGGAAATAAGCCCTTTTTGAAAAAGATCAAAAAGGGATTGGTTCATGGTTTGCATCCCGAATTTTGCCTGGCCAATCTGCATCTGAGAGTAGATTTGATGAATTTTATCTTCACGGATGAGGTTTCTTATGGCTGGATTCGGGAGCATTATCTCGATACCGAGACAGCGGCCACTCCCACTTGCCTTGGGAATGAGTTGCTGCGTCAGAATCCCTTCGATAACAAAAGAGAGCTGGGCGCGTATTTGCGACTGCTGATGCGGTGGAAAAACGTCAATCATACGGTTAATAGATTCAACAGCAGAATTTGTATGCAGGGTGGCAAAGGTCAGATGCCCGGTTTCGGCGATAACAAGTGCTGCTTCAATTGTTTCAAGGTCTCGCATCTCACCGATAAGGATGATATCCGGGTCCTGTCTCAAAACATGTTTAAGGGCCACGGCGAATCCCTTGGTGTCAGAATTGACTTCGCGCTGATTGATCAGGCAGTTTTTGTGCCGGTGCAGGTATTCGATGGGGTCTTCTATGGTTATGATATGGGCGTGACGTTCTTCGTTGAGCCTGTCGATCATAGAGGCAAGCGTGGTTGATTTCCCGCTGCCGGTCGGTCCCGTTACAAGGACAAGACCCTTGGGTTTATGGATGATCTCCTCCGCGATAGCGGGGAGTCCCAGTTCTCTGAAGCTTAAAATTTTGAAGGGGATCGTCCGAAAAGCACCGGCGACCGCCCCCCGCTGGTTAAAAATGTTTCCACGGAAACGACTCAGATTTTGTATGCCGAAGGAAAAATCCAGCTCGTTCTCCTCTTCAAATCGCTTGCGTTGTGTTTCTGTAAGCACACTATAACAAAGTCTTCGGGTATCTGCCGCAGTTAACGGGGCCATATCCATGGGGGCCAGGTTTCCGTCTATTCGTAATTGAGGTGCTGAACCGGTGGTAATATGCAGGTCAGTTGCTCCTCTTTCAAACATTTCAATAAGGAGTTCTTTAAGGTCAAACATGAAAAATATCCTCCAGTTCTTTAATCTTCCACGGTGACCCTGAGGGCTTCCTCGAGTGTGGAAATCCCATTCATCACCTTTCGCAGGGCATTTTGTCTCAGGGTTCGCATGCCTACTTCTATCGCTTTCCTTTTAAGCTCGAAGCCCGAGGCCCTTTTTAAGGTAAGTAGTTTCAGCTCTTCATGGTAGGCCATGATTTCAAAAACAGAAGACCGGCCTTTGTAGCCTGTCTGATTGCAAAATGAGCATCCCTTGCCTTTATAACAGGTAAAGGTTCCGATTTTTTCACGTGGGATACCGGCATCCAGAAGGACGTCGTCCGGAACCTCAATCGGTTCCTTGCAATGTTCACAGATCTTGCGCATGAGGCGCTGCGCCTGTATCAGAAGCACGGAAGAAGTTACCAGAAAAGGCTCGATTCCCATGTCTATCAACCGTGTAATGGCGCTGGGAGCATCATTGGTATGGAGCGTGGAAAGAACAAGATGCCCTGTCAAGGCTGCCTGAATGGCGATCTGGGCTGTTTCAAAATCCCTGATTTCGCCGACCATGATAATATCCGGGTCCTGCCGGAGAAAAGACCGAAGCGCGGATGCAAAGGTAAGCCCGATGTCTTCGTGCATCTGGACCTGGTTAATACCGGCAAAATTATACTCAACGGGATCTTCAGCGGTCATGATGTTATCCGATTCCCTGTTGAGGTCTGCCAGGGCCGAATAGAGGGTGGTGGTTTTCCCGCTACCCGTCGGACCGGTAACGAGGACCATCCCCACCGGTTGATGGATGGCGTTGGTAAAAAGTTTCAAGTCGTCTTTTTCAAATCCCAGGTTTGTCATGTCAAGCTGCAGGGAGGATTTATCCAGGAGTCTTAAAACGACCTTTTCGCCATACAGGGTCGGGAGAGAAGAAACACGAAAATCTACTTCCTTCTTTTTGCCCAGGCGGAGTTTGATTCTCCCGTCCTGCGGGAGACGGCGTTCCGCGATGTCGAGTTGTGCCATAATTTTCAAACGGGAAATAATGGCGTTTTTAATCTTGACGGGCAGCCCCATGGCCTTCCTCAAAACACCGTCAATCCTGTAACGTACCCGGAATTGGCGTTCATAGGGTTCAAAATGGATGTCGCTGGCCCCAATCTTGATGGCCTTGATAAGAATCCCATTCACAAGTTTGATGATGGGGGCATCGATATCACCTGCAAGTTCGACAGCACCCCCTTCTCCCTCCAGGTCATCGACGACCTGGACATTGTCTATCGCCCCTGTTACCAGGGTATCAAAATCATCGACATCAATCTCGTCGTCCCCGCTGTCATCAAAAAAAGAATCATCGCCCTCGAGGTCGTCAAAGGTATAATCCTTGGCGTCAATATTGGTGGCACCCTTTCCCGCCAGCTCTCCGCCGCCGCCGTAAAATTTTTTTATTGCCTGGATTAAGTCGTTTTCGGTACACAACAACATGTCCACGTTATAGCCCGTCATAAATTCTATTTCTTCAGCCAGGATGAGATTGCTGGGATCCGCAACCGCAACAGTAAGTTTTGGTCCGTTTCTCTCAACGGGTAAAACAAGGTATTTTTTGGCTATCTGTGCCGGGACAAGTTTTAATATTTCATCACTGATTTGCTCGCCGTTCAGTTTGATGAGAGGAATGTGGTAAAGTTCACTGAGAAACTGCAGGAGGTTTTCTTCGTCGATATAGTCGAGTTTGACGAGGATAGATCGCAGGGAGCCACCGTTTTGTTTAAGTTCCTGAAAGGCCTTCTGGAGCTGGTCCTGGGATAAAAGTTTGGATTTTACAAGCTCTTCGCCTAAGTTAATGGCCATACACAAAACCCCGCTTTGTGTCTCAAAAAGTTAAACATAATACGCTGTAAATTTATATATACGTTTTATTGTGGAAAATCAAGTAATTGATGAAGAAGGCGCAAAAAAAGATGAAACGGCGATAATAGAATCAATTCAGGGATGAAAAATTGTCAGGCAATTTTCCCGGGGGATTAACTTTGTTGATTTACGAAAGAAGTTGTGATACGAAGTTTTATGGTCTGATTCTTTAGGAATCAGGGAAATAAAGGTTATGAGAAGGAGACCTAATTTATGCAGATTGAACCGAAAAAAATAGCAAATCAGTTATACCGATCCATTGGAAAAGGGAAGAAACATGCCGCGGAAAACTTGAACTGGTTGTTTGATTCCATGAATCCCTATTTCTTCATTACATTTGCCGAGGAAAAGGACGCGCTGCTGAATCTCTGTTTTAATCTCCATACGCTGGGTGAAAACAGGCAGATCGTCCTTGCAGATACGGACGAAAAGTATATTGTTGCGACCCTGAACAAGCGCGGCACGCTTTTTAATACCCTGGACGGAATCAAAAACAAGACGATTATCTACGAGGAAATGATTCATTCAAATAAGCTGCTGCCAGGCAGGGAGCATGAGCTCGAGATTTTAAAATTTCATTTTCTCACGGAAGAAGCGGATGCGGCACCCTCCCCGATATTCCGTGGAAAAGGGGTTATTTTAAAAGCGTTAAAAAACGCGTATCCGGAATTTAATTTCAGGGAATTTGATAAAATTTTCGGTTATTTTATCCAGAATAATCGGGATTATGTCCTGCTTTCTCCACCCCTTCGTGTGGCGCGTGCCATGTGGCTGTATCAATCGGCTATTCGTGAGGGGGGGATTTTCATGGATATTGAACCAACCCGGGATGAAAATGGGGAGGAAGAATCCCGTCTTGTTTTTTCTATTATTAATCCGCTTTTTAAGGGATATCTGTCAAAAGTTATCGAGATTTTTTATCGAATGGATATTGCCACGCGACGTAACTATATTGTTGAAATCAGGGGAGAGGATGGCCAGAATGTTACCGTTCTGACGGCTTATATCAAAACCCGTGATGGTAAATCGGTTGGGAAAGAGACGCCCCTTTTTGCCGCGCTTGAGTCCGAGCTTTATAATACAAAGGTTATTAATATATGGGACAGGGTTTACCGGGATCTTGTTACAAAAGGGCTTTTAACCGGCCCGGAGGGAAGCCTCCTGAGCGCGGTCTGTACCTTCGCACATACAAATCTTTCTCACGCCTTTCCCTACCGCTATGACTGGGAAGAAATACAGGAGGCCTTTTTCAGTCACCTGCAGCTTGCCAAGGATATTATAGACCTGTTTGTTGGAAAATTTCATCCCGAAAAATCCAGGCGCCTGAGTGCGAGCGCTCTGGAGAAGGCCTATAAGAAGATTGGAGAGGCGATTGATGAATATAATACCGGCCATGCCTTTCTGGATGAAACCCGGAAGATGGTTTACAAAACGGCCCTTTTGATGGTCCGTTTCACATTAAAAACAAACTTTTTTGTCAAATATAAAAAGGCCCTGTCGTTTCGCCTGGATCCCGGTTATATGACGCATCTGCCGGCGGAGTTTCGTCAGGACCTGCCAAAAGACATGCCCTTCCGTATTACCTTTTTTTATCACCGCTACGGCTCTGGTTATCATTTCGGATTCAGGGATATTGCCCGAGGTGGATTCAGAACCATTATCGCGAGGAGCAAGGATGACTTTGAATCGGCGATGAACACCATCTTCAAGGAGGCGATGGTTCTTGCTCATACCCAGCAGCTTAAGAACAAGGATATTTATCAGGGCGGTTCGAAACTTGCCGTTGTTATGCGGGCCTTTGATATTCATGAGCGTGAACGGGAAACGAACAGGTTGTATAATCTCCAGCGCGGTATTATCAATGCCTTTCTTGACATTTTTGTTACCAAAGACGGGAAACCGGTAGATCCCAATGTTGTTGATTATTATGGAGACGATGAACCTATCGAGGTCGGTCCTGACGAAAACATGCATGACGCCATGATAGAATATTTCGCGAGGCGTGCCCGGGAGCGTGGATACATTCTGGGTGGTGGCGTTATTTCCAGTAAGGAAGTGGGGATTAATCACAAAGAATACGGTGTTACCTCTCTCGGCGTTTTCAAGTTTGTCCAGCGGGCGCTGAAAGAGATGGGGATTGACTCCACAAAAGACCCGTTTACCGTCAAGATAACAGGCGGCACGAATGGGGATGTGGCGGGGAACGCGCTGAAGCTCCTCCTGAAACATTGCCCAAAAGTCAAAATACTTTCAGTTACGGCCGGTTCCGGGGCGGCGTATGACCCGCAGGGAATTGACAAAAAGGAATTGGCGCGACTTGTTCTAAAGGAAAACATTGACAAATTTTCGCCGGAAAACCTGCATGAAGGTGGGTTTATTCTCTATTCCAGGGAAAAGCGGAAAGAGGGATTTGTGGATGAGAATAAAAAGGTCCTCAAAACAAAAAAAGGTATTCAGGAAGTCTGGGTGACCTCGGACGAGTTTCACGCAGAATTTGAGAACCTTATCTTTTCCCACACAACCGACATCTTTCTCCCCGGGGGAGGGCGTCCCGAGACGATTCATGATGGTAACTGGGAGAAGCTTTTTGGCAAGAAAGGTGCCCCTACGGCTCGAGCCATCGTTGAAGGCGCGAATTCCTTTATTTCTCCTTCGGCGCGGGTGAAGATTCAGGATAAAGGGATTGTTATTTTAAAGGATGCGTCGGCCAACAAATGCGGTGTGATTTGTTCTTCTTATGAAATTATCAGCGGATTGCTGATGCGTGAACGAGAATTTATGGAGAACAAAAAAATATATGTGGCTGATGTCCTGAAAATACTTGAAAAACGGGCGGTTGAAGAGTCCGATTTAATTTACGAGCGCTACCATCAAGCCGGTGGGAAGAAAAGATATACCGAAATAAGCAACGATATAAGCAAGGAGATTAATGATCTGACAGATGAAATCTACACCTATCTCCTTGAAAATTCCAGCAAGGCCTTTTTACCCTCCTATACCAAGGTCTTGATGAATCATTATCCCGCGCTTGTCCGGACACGCAAGAAATTCAGGGACCGAGTCAAGTATCTTCCCCTGAAATATCGTATTGCCATGATAGCAACGGAGATTGCAACGCGTATTGTTTATCGCGGTGGATTTGAAGTGCCCTTCGGAGAAAAGCTTGATGCCTATACGAAGAAACTTGAGGGGTGATAGTAAAGAGAAGGAAGCGGTGCCAGGGTGGCCGCACGGCATAACTTTTTGCAGGAGAATCTGTGTTTTTTGAATATTGGCAAAAGGTTGCAAACCGTTTAACCCGTTAACCTGAAAGAGGAGGAAGAAAGATGAAACGGAGGATAGGCATACTGGTTTTATGTGTTTTTGTTTTGTTTCCGTTAACAGCTTTTAGCGCTGGTTTCCAGGTCTATGTGGAGCAGGGGGCAGCGGCCCTGGGAATGGGATCTGCCTTTGTGGCAAAGGCGGACAATCCAACCGCCATCTTTTTTAATCCGGCGGGAATTACCCAGCTCAAGGGGACCCAGGTAACGGTTAATTATACTACGGCCCTTCTGGATATGAAGCTCAAGGATGCCCGGAACCCCTTCAGCACGGCTGTCAATGAGCCCGCGCATGAGGATATGGAAACAAACTGGGCCCAGATCCCTTCATTTTATATCACCCGTCAGATTAACAAAAACTGGTTCGTGGGCTTGGGTGTTTTTTCACCCTACGGGACCATGACGGACTGGAAGAATGACTGGGTCGGGCGCTATTACTCTGACAAGGTGGATTTGAAGACGTTTGACTTCAACCCTACGATTGCCTATAAATTCAATGACAAACTGTCGATTGCCGTCGGTTTGAACTATATGTACTCCGACATCACGATTAAAAAGAGCGTCAGTTTTTCAGCTGTGGCCGCCGGCGCGGTAAATCCCGTCTTCGGGGCATACGCCTATCAGCGAAATTTTGATCTGGATACCGACCTCAGCGGGGATGGCGATGGCTGGGGATTCAATTTTGGTGTCCGTTTTCAGCCCAATAAACAGTGGGCCCTTGGATTGGCCTACCGCAGCAGCATTGATCTCGACATCGATGGGGACGCGGATTACTATTCTCACCCCGGTGTTGCGCAATTAGATGGCATGATTTTTATGGGGGGTGGCCCGGCACATCTTTCCAAAATGCTTTTTCCCAGCACGGATATCAGCAGCAACTTAAGACTCCCGGATACCCTTGCCTTTGGGGTCATGAATCGCAGTATCAAAAACCTGACCCTTGAACTTGATGTCATGTGGACGAAGTGGGATACCTATGATTCCATGGATATCGATTACGACAACATTTTAGGGCATAAGGGCTACCGGATTTCGTCAAAGAAAGACTGGGATAATGTCTGGACTATTCGGCTTGGCGCGGAATATCAGATTAATCCCTCCTGGGTCGCACGCATGGGATATATCCATGATGAGTCCCCTGTGCCGAATAATACCCGAGCCCCGGAACTGGCGGGATCTGACAGGAATGATGTCTCAGTGGGTGTCGGCTACACCACGAAGAACGGGAAACTCAGTATTGACGCGGCCTATCTCATCTCCTTTTTCCAGGACAG
>JANTFN010000063.1 GCA_024763435.1 Thermodesulfobacteriota bacterium
GTGCACGCGTAACACCCGTAGTTCCCTGTCTTAAAGACCTCAAGGGCCTCGCCGGATATCTTTTCCACACCGGGCAAGGTTCCTTCCTGAAAATTCTTAACCGGGAAAATCCCCTTTTTCTCCATGCCCGTGGTCATGAAGGTCGTTCCAAAACGGGTCAGCTTTTTCCGCCTCGCGTGCCCCTTTAAAATCTGGTTGTGCTCTTTTACGATTTCAAAAAAACGCGTTTTAGCCGACGGAATAAGGGGCGCGCTGTCCCCGGTCACAACAACCGCTTTCAGGTTTTTTGAGCCCATGACCGCGCCAACCCCGCCCCGGGCCGCGGTTCTCTCCTCATGAACGATCGCGGAAAAAAGAACCTGGTTTTCTCCGGCGGGGCCAATGCAGGCGATCCGGGCATCAGGCCCATGAATTTTCTGAAGCTCCTGCTGTGTTTTCTCTGTATCCAGCCCCCACAAACCGGCGGCATCCATAACCCGCACATCTTCGCCGTTAATCAGGAGGTAAACAGGGGAAAGCGACTTCCCCTCAATGGCAATAAACTCATAATGATTCATCTTGATGGCGGCTCCAAACTTGCCGCCACAGACCGACCGCATATAGGTCCCGGTAAGCGGGCTTTTGGTCATAACCATCCACCTTGAAAATCCCGGGGCGATACTGCCTCCCAAAACGCCCGCGGCAAAAATAAGGGGGTTGGATGGGCTGAGGGCATCCGTCCCCGGCCTCAGATTGTTATAAAGGTAACTGGCGCCAAACCCCCTGCCGCCCACAAACATCTTTTTTTCGGCGTCGGAAATTTCGCCAATGCTGCTTTTGGCCGAAGCGAGATCAACTTGAAGAAATCTTTCTGTAAATGTAGACATATTAAATTATCCTTAAAAGAATGGGTTCCGAGATCGGGACAACTTTATAAGACTTCTGAATCGGGTTAGCGTAAAATAGCAGGTATCCGAT
Organism: Thermodesulfobacteriota bacterium; assembly: GCA_024763435.1. Classification (GTDB taxonomy): domain Bacteria; phylum Desulfobacterota; class S145-22; order S145-22; family S145-22; genus JANTFN01. Next base: position 958 of record JANTFN010000063.1, read on the forward strand.
TTTCGCCTTTTTTGTCTTAAAAAGTCATCCCGATACACATTTTACCGTTTTCAGCTCTTAAAAAACCTTGTTAAAAGGTCAATAACGTAATCTGTATCCTGTTTTTCTTCCTCCTCTTTGGTCACCTGCTTTTTCTTTGACCACACTGTTTCGGGCCTCGCCTGCAGTATGAAGATATTATCGGGAAATTTCATATCGTTATCAACGGCCCACTCGATATCGGTCGGATTTTCATAGTGTTCTTCAATCCTGATACCCATTTTTACCAATTCGTCTATTTCTTCTTTTGTGACGGAAAAGGCCGCGCGCCGCGCTTCATCCACCTCCCGGGTGATTACCCCGCTTTTTTCAGCGGGGACGATTTCCTTGTCTTTTTCCCCCAGGGTTTTTCTTTTCACTTTCAGGGTTGCCTTGTCGATCATAAACTCATCGGGGGTAACCACGCCGCTGACGACACTTTCACCCAGTCCCCAGCTCGAATTGAGGGCAACCTCACTCCTGTCGCCATTGATGGGATTCAGCGTAAACATCACACCAGCGGAACGCGAATTGACCATCTTCTGAACGGTTACACTTATTTTTTCCCTGTCATGAGAGAATCCCATGTCGTTCCGGTAAGAGGTCGCCCGGTCGGAAAAAAGGCTTGCCCAGCAGCTTTTGACCTTCAAAATAACCTCAGAGACACCAACAATCCACAAATACGTATCCTGAAGCCCGGCAAAACTCGCCCAGGGAAGGTCCTCCGAGGTCGCGCTTGACCTGACCGCGACCGGGAGGTCCTTCTTCCCGACGTTATCGCAAAGTTTTAAATAGGCTTTACCTATTTCTATCGAGATTTCATCGATAAGCGGGGCATTGATAATCGTTTTTCTCACCTTTTTGCAAACCTCGGCAAGCTCCCGCTGCCCTTTGGATTTGGACCCTTCCAGCATGGGGAAAATCTCTTTATTGAGCCCTGATTTCCTCAGAAAATAATCATACGCATACGTCGTCACGGCAAAGCCGGGGGGAACGCGCGTCCCCATCTGGACCATTTCCCCCAGTGAGGCGTTCTTCCCCCCAACCTGCTCGAATTTCTTGCGCGATATCTCTTCAAACCAGTAAATAAATTTCTTTCCCATGTTCTACGTTCCGTCAGTTAACGATGTATACAGCACCGAGATTCGCGTCTATCTTAATCCGCTGGCCATCCTTGATTTTCTGCGTTCCCTCAAAGGTATTGATAACGACAGGAATGCCGTACTCTCTTCCCACGATTGCCGCATGGGAAAGGCTCCCGCCTCTATCGACAACAGCACCGCTGATCAGGCTGAAAACAGGCGTCCAGCTTGGAGACGTGGTTGCCGCCACAAGGATATCCCCCTTCTGAATCCTTTCGAGTTCTTCCTCTTTCTGGATAACCCGCGCGATTCCCTCTGTCATACCGGGCGAGCCGCATATTCCGAAGAGATCCGCCTTTAATTCCGGCTTTGGAACAGGCATATTCCCAACCACGACCTTCAGGGCAATCGGGTCCATGGACTGGGCAAGGACGCCAACGGCATCTTCCATCGTAAATCCCTCTTTCAGGATTGCCGGCGGATTGCCGTCTTTGTTCCACGCTTCCCATTCCGCTTTTCTGTCCGCAACAATCTGCTTCAGGTCAAACATATCCGGGTTAATGCCCGCCTTTCGGACCTCATCGGGCACGAGATAGAAAATGTCGTCAACCTCGGCAATCGCGCCACTCTTCGCGAAACGCCTGCCGATATCCATAACAACCCGTCTAATCATGGCGTGACAGTACAAATCAAGATAATGATTATGTTCTTCACTGAACATACTTGAATTCTGAGCTACCTTCAAAAGAATGGAAAACCAGCCCCGCTGATCCTGCGGTATTTTTTCAAGGACCTCGGCCTCCGTAGCCTTTCTTTCCTTTTCGGCCTTTTCCCTCTCTTTTTCGAGGTCAAAATCACCCGTTTTTAGATACATTTTGATGGCATTAAAGGCCGGACTCGGGTCCTCATCCCAGGTTGGAACATTTATTTCCGCCATGCGTTCCATCCGCCAGCCGCCCTTTTCTTCAAGAAACTGGTCGAACTTTGCAAGGAACTCTTTCCCTTTTTCTGTTTTACCCAATTCAGCAATCACCGATTGGGATGGCGTATTTGCCACGATGTCGTCAAGGCCCATATCCTTTAATAGAATCGATAACTCCCAGAGGCCACGATCTACCCTGAAACTTTCGTTGTCAAACCCGCTCATCAGTTTGTGAAAGGTAGGATGCGTATCATCGATACCTACCAGCTCCTTGGCCATACTTTCAAAAAGAACGTAAGGCGTATAGGTCCCATACATCATATACATGTGGATTTCCCACATCCTTCGTGTGGTATCGATAACCTCTTCGAATTTTTCCAGGGCCTGAATGTTTGAAAGTGATGCAAGATCGACGGATTTAATGCTCTTGTATCGTTCCAGCATCTCGTCCACAAAACCATACCAGACCTTGTCATAATTCTCGATAAAGGGCCTGATGGCTTCTTTAAATACGGCCTCGCGTTCCTTTTTCTCGGCGTCGGAACCCACGAGAAGCAGGGTAAGGTATCCGCCGCCATCTTTAAAACGCCAGTCCCACCCTTTTACCGTGGGGAGGCTCAGCTTTTCAGCACCATACTGCATGCCGTGTCGGCAGAAATTTACCCAGAACCATCCGAACATGGGCGTCCAGGGCGGAACAGAATGTGTTCCGTCAAGAAACCACGCGGGTGACATTCCAAGATCACTATCCCCATACTCCAAACCTGGCACACAATCATATCGTTTCATTTTTCCTCCTTATCACTTTAAAGGGTTTTAATGCATGGCCCTTCCACCATCCACAAGAATGGTCTGGCCGGTTATAAAATCGGACGCGTCAGAGCATAAAAATGCCACGACACCCGTTAAATCCTCTGGTTTTTCAAGCCGTTTCAGAGGTGTTCGGCTTACATCATACTTTGAGAGATCCCCGATTGTGGCGCTGGCCTCCGTATCGGTAAACCCGGGCGCTACCGCATTGATGCAGATGTTGTAAGGGCCGAGTTCAATCGCCAGGGAACGCGTTAAACCCACGATCGCCCCCTTGGAACTCACATAATGGGCAAATCCATGCGACCCCGTAAAAAATACCTCAGAACCAAGGTTCACAATTTTCCCTTTGCCCCGCGCCTTCATTGAAGGAAAAACCGCCTTGATGCACAGCCAGGTTCCCTTGACGTTGACGGCCATCATCTGATCCCATTCCTGCGGTTCAATCTCGTAAAAAGGGCGTCTTTTGACGCCGTAGTAATACGCGGCATTGTTGATTAAAATATCTATCCCGCCAAACTCGGAAACCGCTGTTTCCGCCATCGCGTCCACATCCGCCGGCTGTGTGACATCCCCTTTCAGCCACGCCGCTTTCCCGCCATTTTCCTTAATAATTTTAACGGTTTCTTTTAATCCATCAATATCCGCCCTTGTTACAGCCAGGACCTTCGCGCCTTCCTGAGCCAACTTAACGGCAAAGGCCCTGCCCAGCCCTTTTCCCGCCCCCGTTACAATCGCAACCCTGTTTTCAAGCGTCATTTTTCTCCCCCGCTTTTTACGTTAAAGGGGCAATCCCCGCGTGGAAATTGCCCCTTTTGAAACGATCACCCAGACATTGAAGACTTTTCTCCCTTCATTTTATATTCCTCTTCCCTCCCAGGGCCGATAGCTCAGGTCAAAATCCCTGGCAATGGTTTTGTAGCAGTTGTAACTGCTGCCACGGCCAATTCCATGGGCTGAATGCGCCGCGGAAGAACAGAGGTAATAATTTTTCACAGGCATCCGGTATTTTGATAATTCAGGAAGCGGCCGCAGCCTGCCCAGCTTACTGGCATAGGCATCCAGCGCGCCCCATCCCCCCTGAGGCATACAGGGATTCCTGTTGACCACATCGTCCGGTGTGGTGAGGAATGCCTCAATAAAATTATCTTTTGTCACGTTGGGCGCGTATTTATGCCACTCCTCTAGGGTCCGCTCCACCATTTCCCGCTTCATCCTCAGCCATTCTTTCTCGGAAAAGTTTTTCCACGGGCAGGTAAATTCCTCAACAAGCGCATTGAATCTTCCCGCCGGCGCCCGCGTGGGATCCCACTGACAATCCGGCGCAATCAGGAGATACAATTTATTCGCGATTCCAAGTTCCCAGCGTTCCTTTTTATACCGGCCGCTCAAAAAGTAATCCGGGTCCGCTTCCCCGAAATATAATCTCGGGACCAGCGCTAAGTCAGGATTCAAGGTATATTCGGGTTCATCAATCAGGGCGACATTTCCCCAGAAAAGCTGTGTTCTGTCATATCCAAACTTTTTAATATCCTGCATCTTATCCCAGATATCCCGGGGAACGTTTTCCTGGCCCAACAGTTCCAGTGTTAAATCGATGGTCAGATCGCTTATCACGATATCCGCCATAATTTCAGACCCGTCTTTCAGCCGGATACCTGTTGCCTTACCCCCTTCCACAAGGACCTTTTCGACCTCGTTGAGCACAAAAAACTCTCCGCCCTCTTTCTGAAACGCCCGGAGCAGGGCGTGGGTAATGGAATGCGTTCCGCCGTAAACAATGGCCGCCGGTTCTATCGATAAAACCAACCCCAGGACATGAATATGCCAATAAAGCCCGGGGACATCTTCAGGCATAAGACCATTCGACGTCTGCATGGCCCGCATGTAAAAAACCTGCATCTCGGGGCTTTCAAACATATCAACCGCAATTTCCCCCACGGTCATCGTTGCATATTTGGGGTCCATTCCGTCTTTGGGGTCATCCATAAGCGCCTCAAGCGGATCCTTTCCGTTCCACTCCTCAGGCCCTGTATAGCGATATTTTCCAAACGAATCCCGCCATTTGACCCTGAACCGTCTGATAACCTCTTCCGCGACATCCGCGTCGTGCTGCGATATCCTGGCAATCTGATTGATGTTGAATTGCGCGTTATCACTGGAAAATTCGCTTTTACCCGTGATAGGATCGACGACCTCATTAACAGCTTTTCCCAGGATGTATTTTTCATCCGGAAAAATCCACGCCTCATCATACTTCGGGAAGGTATAAACCAGTCCATAGTCACGTAAGCCAAAATCCGCATAGGAGGGATTTCCGTAAAACCGCGTAAAATGGGCGCAGGTATTTTGAATATATCCCGGAAGGGGCAATTCTTCCCCGCACGCGCCGCCTCCCATTTCATGCCACCGGTCAAACATGGCTGTTTTGAGCCCAGCCCGCTGCAGGTAGCAGGAAATAATCGTCGCGTGATGGCCACCCCCAACGATAACCGCATCGTATTTAGCATCCGCCATAATGTTTCCTCCGCTGATATTTAAAACGCATGATTAATATTTAACCGCTGACCTTTGCAGGTTCGGGGCTGTTTGCAAGCATTGCCTTCTGCCTCTCTTTCTTTTTAAGCGCCGCCTTCTGCGCCGGGCTGAGTTTAACATTTGCCCTGGGCCTCTCGCCTTTTCGCTGAGAAGGCGCGGGAGTGCTTTTTTTAGCACTTGATACGTCATCAGCCTTTTTGGGCTGTGCTGACTGCAGAATCGATTCCCGGGATTTGGAAAAGAGGAGTTTCAAGCCATAGAAAATCGTTGATGGCCTCAGAACAAGCAAAACCAGCCTGCGAAGGTCCTGCGGCTCCATAAAAGCCTTCACTTCCCAGTGAACCGGTTCTTGAATTTCCATGACCATGATCATTCTCGCCGGTTCGCTATCCGATTCCTCCAGCGTCGAAGGAACGAGATGCGTCGCGCCAAGCTTTCCTATCCTTGCCCTCAGCAATGTCCTCCCCAATCCTGTCGATCTCACGTACATTTTTTATGCCTCCTTCAATTTATTTACCTGATTGTTTAAAACAACCCCATTTCTTTCGCCTTGGTAACCAGCTCAGGCTCTTTCCAGAACTTGTCGATTCCAAGCCTCTCCGCAATCGTATTCACAGCGCAATATCCGGGACCAAAGGTTATCATGCCGCCCGAGAAGGTGCTCGCCCCGCACATGTAAAGATCCTCAACCGGCGTAAAATGGCGGCTGCAGAATTCGTTCGGCCTGAAATAACCCATCTGAAGGGGAAGATAAGCCCCCTGTTTGAAACATCCCTGCCGCATATCCGGAAACTTGTTCTCCGTATCCAGCGGCGTTCCGATATAATCCCAGGCATCATTGTCTTTCATATTGGGCGCATATTTAATCAGGGTTTTCTTGCAGCGTTCGGCAAAATCGCGGCGCACCCGGTTCCACTCCTCCGGACCGCCATCCGCGAGGTCATAAGGCGCGCATTCCATGGAAATAAGCCCAATATGTTTTATGGCGCTGCCGGCATGTCGATTCACCCGCAGGGGGTCATGCAGGGATGGGAAACAGCAGTTAAAACCGCCGTCATGCAACTCACCCCGTTTTGAGGCTTCAAAGTGGTCAACGAGGTCCTGCTCGCTCTCGTACCCCACGACATAAATCAGAGAATCGGCCAGTTCCGGATTCTTCTCCGCCACGGTAAACTTCGGGGCGTCATAAAGGGCCATATGAACGGTAAAAAAGCTCATGTCAGAGTATTTCCACTCGTTGAGCCGGATAATCATCTCATCTTCGAGGTAGTCTTCCCCGACAAGCTCATAAAAGGTCTGGTGCGGGTTGAGGCTGCTGCAGACAAACTGTTTCGCTTTGATGACGCTTCCATCATCCAGCTCCACACCTGTTGCCTTGCCATTCTCAATAATAATCTTTTCTATCACGCATCCCGTCACAACCCTTCCGCCGCTCTCAGAGATAAACTTTCCCAGGAGGTGCGCCAGATGGTGCGACCCGCCTCTGCACAGGCGATAATGATACCCGCGGTTAATCATCAGGGGGACAAGATATCCCAATCCTTCGAGGTCATAATCAAGCCCCCACATCGTGGCAAGGTAGAGAAACAGGGCGCGAACCCTGTCATTTTCAAAGGTGTCATCCACAATCTGCTTCGGCGTCAATCCCGTAAGGCTGTCAACCCACTTGGTTACAGGATGCACTTCCAGCTTGCTTGCCTGTTCCAGGCTTGGGATGGGGTTTACATAACTTGCCGGCGCGAGAAAAAGGTCCATGGCCTCCTGTGACTTGTTGTGAAACTCCATAAAGGCATCCGCGTCGTGCTGCGAAAATTTCTTAATCGATTCGTATGATTTTTGAGGATCCTTGTATAAGGCCAGATGTGTCCCGTCCAGGAACGGCATGACAACCTGGAGCTCCGGATATATCCACTCCAGATCATATTTTTTCTCGAGTTCCAGGTCTTTAATGGGGGGGGCGTATTCAACCATCATGTGATAAATGGCATGGCTGTCGATAAGAAGACCGGGAAGTGTCAGGTTCTCCGTGGCCAATCCTCCCCCAATCTCATACCGACGCTCCAATACCGCTATCTTCAAACCAGCCTTAGCGAGATAAGCTGCAACCGTAAGCCCGTTTGGCCCTCCTCCGATTACAATTCCATCAAACTCACTCATTTCTACCTCCTTTATAAAATATCGTGTTGACATCAAAATAAACGCTATGCTATACAAATTCAAGGTAAAAATTCTTATCGTGCGATAAGGTTATCTTAAAACTAAAACAATGTGTGATTATTAAAAAGAAATGAAAGCACTTCACATCAACCTTTCTCACATCATTACCTTTTTACATGTGGCTGAATCGAAAA
>JANTFN010000064.1 GCA_024763435.1 Thermodesulfobacteriota bacterium
GTCACGGATACCTCCTTTTTGCTCCACGAGATGTCGCAAGCGGGGAAAACCATTCTTTACGAAGGGGCTCAGGGGGCGCTGCTGGATGTGGATCACGGCACTTATCCCTATGTGACTTCCTCCAATACGGTTACAGGTAATGTCTGCAGTGGCGCGGGGGTAGGGCCGACCTCTATCAACGAAGTCGCGGGTGTGCTGAAGGCCTATACGACGCGGGTCGGTGAAGGGCCATTTCCCACGGAATTACATGATAAAATGGGTGATACCCTGAGAGACAAAGGTGCCGAATATGGCGCTACGACGGGGCGTCCAAGACGATGCGGCTGGTTCGACGCGATGGCGGTTCGTCACGCGGTTCGTATCAATGGGGTGACAAACCTGACGTTGACCAAACTTGATGTCCTCAGCGGTATTCCAACGCTAAAGATCTGCGAAGGCTATCAGCTTGCAGGCAAGTCGATTGCATCTTTCCCTCCCCTGACTGGAGATTTGGAGAGAGTAGTCCCTGTTTACAGGGAATTAAAGGGGTGGGCGGATGATATTACCACCTGCCGGTCGTATGATTCCCTGCCTGATGAAGCCCAGGCCTATATCTCGTTTATCGAGAAAATGATCGGTGTTCCCGTGGGCATCATTTCCGTTGGCTCAGACAGAAGTCAGACAATTATCAGGCGGCATCCGTTTGACTGATTTTCTGTTTTTATCATTTCTTTCGTGCTTTTTGCTTTTTTCGAATTGATATTCCGCTTACAGGGGTTATATTTAATTGGAAATATACATTTTTTATGGTATAATTCCTGATTAATACGTGGAAATGTGTAAAAAAGTTAAACAGGGCGGTAATGGAAGAAGTTTTAAGTTTAAGAGCCGTTTATTCCCTTTGGAGTGCAATTTCAGAGGGATGGCCTTGACGGTTTTGCCGCTATCCACGTTCTTGTAGGTGCGGTCAGGCTTACAGTACGAGGATTGGCTGTTTGGCAAAATCGTAAAGATTAAAGAGGGTATGGTTATAATATGGAAAGAAAGAACAATAAGAAAATGAACCCGTTTTACAGAAATCTCGCATTCTGGCTTTTAATAAGTCTGTTTATGATATTTTTGTTCAATGTTTTCAACAAAACGCAATCAACGTCCAGAAACCTTATTTTCAGTGATTTCCTGAATATGGTTCAGCGGGGTGAAGTGGTTCAGGCAACAATCCAGGGAAACAGAATATTGTTCAGTACGACAAGCGGAGAGACCTACCGAACCTATGCGCCGAACTATCCCGAACTTGTTAAACGTCTGGAGGGAAAAGCGATAAAAATTTCCGCGAAGCCACCGGATGAATCGCCGTTGTGGCAGTCGATTCTTATCTCCTGGTTTCCCATGCTTCTGCTTATCGGGGTCTGGATTTTCTTTATGCGCCAGATGCAGGTAGGGGGTGGAAAGGCCCTCTCGTTTGGAAAAAGCCGGGCAAAAATTTTGTCTGAATCGAAGAAGAAGGTAACCTTTAAGGATGTTGCCGGGATTGAAGAGGCGAAGGAAGAGCTTCGGGAAATTATCGAATTTTTGAAAGAGCCGAAAAAATTCACACGACTGGGGGGGCGAATCCCCAAAGGTGTTCTGTTGATGGGTGCGCCGGGAACGGGGAAGACGCTTCTGGCAAAGGCCATTGCCGGAGAGGCGAATGTGCCGTTTTTCAGCATCAGTGGCTCCGATTTTGTAGAGATGTTTGTCGGGGTTGGTGCCTCAAGGGTCCGTGATTTGTTTGTGCAGGGTAAAAAAAATGCCCCCTGTATTATTTTTATTGATGAAATTGACGCAGTGGGAAGGCACCGTGGCGCGGGTCTTGGCGGTGGCCACGATGAGAGAGAGCAGACCCTGAATCAGCTGCTTGTAGAGATGGATGGGTTTGAATCCTCTGATGGCGTCATTCTGATATCGGCGACCAACCGCCCGGATGTCCTTGACCCCGCGCTGATGCGCCCGGGACGATTTGACAGGCAGGTTGTGGTCCCGGTTCCGGACGTACGCGGGCGTGAAGAGATTCTGAAGGTGCATTCAACAAAAACACCGCTTTCAGCCGAAGTGGATATGTCTGTTATCGCACGCGGAACCCCGGGTTTCACGGGCGCGGACCTCGAAAATCTTGTCAATGAGGCGGCGCTCCTCGCGGCGAGAAAAGGCAAAGATAATCTTGAAATGGCTGATTTTGAGGAGGCCAAGGACAAAGTTCTGATGGGGGCGGAAAGAAGGAGTATGATTATCTCTGAAGATGAGAAGGAAAATACCGCCTTTCATGAAGCCGGGCATACCCTCGTCGCAAAACTTCTTCCTGGAACAGACCCGATTCATAAGGTTACAATTATCCCAAGGGGACGCGCTCTCGGGCTGACCCAGCAGCTCCCGATTGATGAAAAACATACCTATTCAAAAGAATTCCTGAAAAACAGTATTGTTGTGCTGATGGGCGGCAGGGTCGCGGAAGAGCTCATTTTCAATCATATGACCACCGGCGCGGGGAACGACATCGAAAGGGCAACAGATCTCGCGAGGAAAATGGTTTGTGAGTGGGGTATGAGTGAAAAACTGGGTCCCCTCTCGTTCGGGAAAAAAGATGAGCAGATTTTCCTTGGAAGAGAAATTGCGCAGCATAAGGATTACAGCGAAAGAACGGCTGAAGAGATTGATAAAGAAGTTACGATGATTGTTACGGAAGGGCATCAAACGGCAAAAAAACTGCTTTCTGAAAATATTGATACCCTGCGGCGTCTTGCGGAGACGCTGCTTGAACGGGAATCCCTTAACGGAGACCAGATTGAAAGGGTCGTCAAGGGGTTGCCGCTTGACAATGAGGATGATAAAAAAGAAACAAAACGCTCAGAAAATAGCAAACAGGCCCGGGATAATGCCGCAACGGCGAAAGATGAAGATGGCGGGGCGGAAGTAGCGGGAGGAAAACCTTCCGGTTCCGGTGAGAACCCTTCAGAGGAAGGGCCTGAGGAGCCTGTGTAGGAAGGGCAATAAAGGGGTGACGGGGGAAAGATGCTGATAAGGGTTCCCGATTATCTTACTTATGTTTCTCTCTCGAGGGAAAATTCTGCCGCCTACAGCTGGCAGCGGAACGTTTTTCCTGTAACCATTCTGATAGAAGAAATCCCCGTTAGTTTAATAGAGCCCTGTCAGGGGTGGATTCAAAAAAACCAGGGTGTCCTCGAAGTAATGCGCTCAAAGACCGGAGATGCGTCCCAGCGGGACCTCCTTGTCATGGCGCCTTTTAAGGCGTTTCTGGAGCAGTGCGAAGGGTTTGAAGTCCTGTCATCGATTTTGAGAGAAGCGCGAGGGATTCTGGAACGGATAAAAAAGAAGGAAATTACCCTGGCGTGTGCGGGAAAAGACGTGAAAGTAGGAAAGCGCCCGTGTATCATGGGAATTCTGAATGTAACGCCAGATTCTTTTTCGGATGGGGGCGCTTTCTACAAACTTGAAAATGCCCTTGAGCGGGCCCGAAAAATGGTTGAAGAGGGCGCGGATATTATCGATGTGGGGGGTGAATCCTCCCGACCCGGTTCAGACCCCGTGGATACGCGAGAAGAGCTGGTCCGTGTTATCCCTGTCGTTTCGAGGCTGGCAAAAGAATTGAACGTGCCCGTATCCATTGATACGACAAAGCATGAGGTTGCGCGGGCCGCATTGGATGCAGGCGCTGGAATAATTAATGATATCAGCGGACTGCACTGGGATCTGAAACTTGCGGATATGGCTGCAAAATACAAGGTTCCGGTTATTATCATGCACACGCGGGGAAAACCGAAGACAATGCAGCAGTCAATTCATTATCGTTCCCTCTTTTCTGAAGTTATCCGATATCTCAGGGAGGGGATTGAAATCGCGCTGGCCGCGGGTATTCCGGAGGATCAGATTGTCGTGGACCCCGGGATCGGCTTTGGAAAGACCCCTGATGACAACCTGCGCATTATGAACGGGCTTTATGAATTTTCAGTCCTGGGAAAACCTGTTTTGTTGGGGACATCCCGGAAGTCATTTATCGGGAAGGTCCTGGATGCGGATACGAACAAACGCCTGGAAGGGACCCTCGCGACAACAATTTATGGCCTTTTGAGAGGGGCGGATATTATTCGCGTACATGATGTAAAAGAAAACGCGCGTGCAATCCGAATGCTGGAACAGATGATGGATGCACCGGAAATAGTTCAGAGCCAAAACGAATAGAACAGAATGCCGAAATTTCTCTTCAACTTTCACTGGTATGATTTATTAGATATCCTTATTGTCGCTTTTATTATCTACAGGATTATTGACCTTATTAAGGGGACGCGTGCCGTCCAGATGGTCCTTGGACTTGTTTTTCTGTTTATTGTTTCAGTCCTTTCGCAGGAACTTCATCTTGTCACATTGCACTGGATCCTGACGGGTTTCCTGGGATCGATTATTCTGGTTATCATTGTTATCTTTCAGAATGATATTCGGAAGGCCCTCATTAATATGGGGCAGACGCCTTTTTTCCGAAACGTCTCTTTTTTTGAAAAGGAATCCGAACTGGAAGAGCTTGGAAAGGGGCTCATGTCTCTTTCTGAAAGTAGAACAGGGGCCCTGGTGATTCTCGAAAGAGATACGGGGCTCAGGGATTATATTGAAAAAGGGATGATTCTCGATGCCAGAATCAGCGGTTCTCTGCTTGTCAGTATCTTTAACAAGGAATCTCCCATCCATGATGGCGCGGTGATTATCAGTAAAGGGCGGATTGCCGCGGCGGCCTGTTTTCTGCCGCTTACGCAGGACCCGACGCTTGAAAAGGAGATGGGGACCCGCCATCGAGCCGCCCTCGGCCTGACCGAAGAAAATGATGCCGTTGCGGTTATTGTGTCGGAGGAAACGGGGGCGATTTCTTTTGCCATGGGCGGAAAGCTCAGCAGGGAAATGGATGAAAAGGATATCCTGAAGGTCCTGAGGCGGCTTTTTGTGCAGCACAAAAAAAAGCCGGGCCTGAAGCGCTTCTGGAGGGGAGAATCGTGATTCGCTCCCTGTTGTTTAAAAATATCGGCCTTAAAATTCTGTCGCTTTGTTTTGCGGTCGTCCTGTGGTATTCGGTGGTCAGTGAGCATCAGACGAACCTGCTGGTGACAGTTCCCCTGACATTTGCGAATGTTCCCGTGGCGATGAAGGTTCGTTCCGTCAGCGAGCAGCGGGTAAGTCTGCATCTTGAAGGGTCTGTATCTGCAATGCGTTCCCTCGAGATAGGGAGAATACGGGGATCGATCGACCTTAAGGGAGCAAAATCGGGAAAAAGCAGATTTGAGTTACTGCCGGGCCTTTTTAACCTTCCCGAAGGGGTGCAGGTGGCGAGTATCAGCCCGGAAGTTGTTTATATCACGCTGGAAAAGCTCCTGACCTTCAGAAGAGAAGTCAAACCCATTTTGAAAGGGCAGGTGGATACCCATTTTGCCATAAAAAAGATTTTTTCCAATCCCAGGTTTGTGTGGGTCCTGGGAGACCGGAATGCGAAACGCGCGATTGACAATATCCCTACCGAGGCGATAGATATTGATCGCATCAAACGAGACATCAAGAAAAAGGTTGCCCTTGAGGTTCCCAGCGAAGTTCGCTTAAAGGAAGGGCCGGAGTCTGTGGAGGTCCATATTCTTTTAAGGGAAAAAATATGGGACAGAGCGGTCAGCATGGTTAAGGTAACCCTCGAAAATGCTGAAAAAGGGGTGTCCTGGCAACTGGATCCTCAAACAGTTAAAGTATTTGTTCGCGGGCCCGCGACGGTTGTTGAGGGCTTGGAAGCGGGGAAGATAAAAGCCATGATCCCGGGAGAGGGTCTTACGCCGGGAGCGCATAGACTTCCTGTAAAGGTTCGTGTTCCGGAGGGTGTTTCTGTCCTGACCGTTGTCCCGGAAAAGATAAAAGTTGTTGTCGACAGGAAGGTGGGAGAATAGGTGGTGAAAAAAAATCTTTTTGGAACGGACGGAATTCGCGGGATTGCCAATGTAGAGCCCATGACGGTAGGGACGGCTATGCGGGTTGGCCAGGCGGTTGCGCGGTATTGCAGGAAGAAAAACGGACAGACGCGGATAAAAATTGTCATTGGTAAAGACACCCGGCTTTCGGGGTATATGCTGGAAACAGCAATTGCCTCGGGAATTTGCTCCATGGGTGCGGATGTCTTACTTGTAGGACCCCTGCCCACACCCGGCATTGCCTTTATTACAAGCAGCATGCGCGCGGATGCCGGAATTGTGATATCAGCGTCACACAACCCCTTTTACGATAACGGAATCAAGGTATTTTCCGCCGACGGGTACAAACTGCCGGACAGCGAAGAGCGGTGGATCGAACAGGCGGTTGAACAGATCGATGAATCCATGATTACGCCGACAAAGGATGAAGTTGGCAAGGCCTTTCGGGTTAACGACGCCATCGGCCGATATGTCGTTTTTTTGAAGGGAACCTTTCCAAGGGCATTAGACCTGGATGGGCTGAAGATTGCCCTGGATTGCGCAAACGGCGCTGCCTATCGTGTTGCGCCCGCTGTTTTCGAAGAACTTGGCGCGACAGTCTATCCCGTTGGTGTTGACCCGGACGGGACAAACATCAATCACGAATGCGGGTCTCTTTTTCCGGGGAAAATACGCGAAGCAGTTCTGAGAACCGGGGCAGATATCGGAATCAGCTTTGATGGCGACGCCGACAGGGTTATGTTTGCAGATCACAATGGTAAAATAATGGATGGAGATAAAACCCTGGCGATGTGCGCGCTTCATCTGAAAGAGAAAGAGGCGCTTCGGAAAAATACAATTGTAGCGACAGTCATGAGTAATTTTGGGTTGGACAAGGCATTGGAATCCCATGGAATTAATGTGGTCAGGGCAAATGTGGGAGACAGGTATGTCATGGAAACCATGCGCCGGGAGGGTTATAATCTGGGGGGCGAGCAGTCTGGCCACATGATTTTTCTCGATTACAACACAACGGGTGATGGCATTGTAACGGCACTGCAGGTTCTCTCTGTTATGATGGAAACGGGGAAATCCCTCGCGGAACTTTCCGGTATTATGGAGCCATTTCCACAGGTCATGAAAAATATCCCCGTGGCGCGCAGGATTGTCCTTGAAAGTGTTCCCGGCATTAAGAAAAAAATGGATGCTGTGGAAAACAAGCTGGGACGTGACGGGCGTATGGTCCTTCGCTATTCGGGGACGGAACCGATTTTACGGCTCATGTTAGAGGGGGAATCGGAAACGGAAGTTAAACAAATCGCTGAGGAAATGGAGGCATTTTTGAAGGATAAACTTTCATGCATGGAGGGAGACCTATGATTCGTCTGGGAGTTAATATTGATCATGTCGCAACGGTACGTCAGGCGCGCGGGGTGGATTATCCCGACCCTGTTGCGGCGGCAGCCATGGTTGAGATGGCCGGGGCCGACGGGATTGTGATGCATCTTCGGGAAGACCGGCGCCACATGCAGGATCACGATCTTGCGATATTAAGAAAAACGGTGAAATCCAGATTGAACCTCGAAATGGCCGCCAATGATGAGATTATTGCAATCGCACTGGATGCATGCCCGGATATGGTCACCCTTGTTCCGGAACGGAGACAGGAGCTGACAACGGAAGGCGGACTGGATGTCAAGGCTGGTTTTCAAAAACTGGCTTCCATGACGAAAAAGATGCATGCGAAGGGTATTTTTGTCAGCATGTTTATTGATCCGGACGAAAAAGCGATTACCCTGTCAAAGGACCTTGGAAGTGATGCGGTTGAACTGCACACGGGCCGATATTGTGATGCCAAAACGGCAGAAGAGCGGAAGAGGGAATTTAAAAGGATACAAAAGGGCGTGGAAATCGGTTTAAAACTTGGTCTTGGTGTCAATGCCGGACACGGATTGAATTATTTTAATGTTAGACCCATAGCCGCTATTCCTGGTATCGAGGAGTTGAACATCGGGCACAGTATCATCGCACGTGCTATTTTTGTCGGACTTGACAGAGCTGTGTGTGATATGAAAGACCTGATTCTTGAGGCCGAAGCGAGCTGAGTGTCTCGATCCATGGTTAAAGGGATAGGCGTTGATATGGTTGATGTCGCCCGTTTTCGCGGTGCGCTTGTCAAGTGGCGGGAAAGGTTCATGGACCGCCTGTTTTCCATGGAGGAAAAGGATTTTTGCTTGGGGAAAAAAGACCCCGCCCCTCATTTTGCGGTGCGCTTTGCCGCGAAAGAGGCGTTTGTCAAGGCATTGGGTACGGGGTTTGGAAGGAATGCGGCGCCAAGGGATATTGAAGTCAAAACAGCGGATTCGGGAAAACCCCGTATCCGTGTCTCGGGAAGGGCCGGAAGGGCAATGAAGGCCATGGCCGCGGACAGGGTGTACCTTTCCCTGTCACACGACAAAGGCATGGGGATTGCGATGGTCATCCTTGAAGGAAAAGAAACACCGTGAAATTGACGTATTAATCCCTTAACGGGGAAAACTAAAGAAAGGGGCAAACAATGACAGAACGGGAAGGATATTTCGAAAAGGAATGGGAAACACAAGCACCGGAAGAGAGAGCACGGCGGCAGAACGCCTGGCTGGCTGAAACGGTTCGTTATGCTTACGAACATTGCGAAACGGTCAAAGAAAAGATGGATGATGCGGGGACCGCCCCGGAAGCAATAAA
>JANTFN010000065.1 GCA_024763435.1 Thermodesulfobacteriota bacterium
GCCAGATCACCTTTTTATCGCTCGTCCTGATGAGGGATACATCCATAACAACGGTTACCCTGTATTCAGAAACCTTTCCATCAGGAGAATAGGTAAGGGTATCCAGGCGGAAATCCCTTATCGTTCCATGGATAACGGCATCCGCGTTTTTGGTATCCACAAGCTTAAGTTCCTTGCTCCGGACAAACTGTGAAATAAGGGCGTTTGTAAAAAAGGTTTCAATATTGGTTTCCGTTGTTTTATTTTCAAAAACAGGGATACTTATTTTCGTGATATCCTTGGGGAGGTTATTTGCCTTTCCCTTAAAATGGTACCCGCAACCGGCCAGGAATACGGCAGCAAGCATCATGCTTAAAAGAATATTCCAGGATTTTTTACGCATACGCCCCTCCTTTTAGGTTTCCCATTTCCCGCTTTCTACCATACGGTACCGGAAAAGACAAGACGCGCGCCGCGCTGTCTTACCGCTTACCCCGCAACGATATTAACCAGCTTGCCGGGGACATAGATGACCTTTCGCACCGTTTTCCCTTCAAGGTATCTCTTTACCTTTTCAGAGGCCTGTGCGGCTTCCGTAGCTGCCTGTTCGGTAACATCAACGGGGAGCGACAAGCGGTCTCGGAGTTTCCCGTTAACCTGAATGACCAGGGTAATTTCCTCAACCTTCGTGGCGCTGCTGTCAAACGCGGGCCAGGATTCATTGATCAGGCAGGTTGTGCCGCCCATCTGGTACCAGAGTTCATCGGTAATGTGGGGGACAAACGGGGAAAGCAGCCGCAGCATGGCCCTGACGGCCTCCTGAAAAGCGCCTGTCGTTTCTTCCCTGAGGGGGAGGATAGCGTAGGTTTCATTGGCCAGTTCCATAATCATGCTGATAGCCGTGTTAAAATGGTAGCGTTTGATGTCTTCCGTAACCTTTTGGATGGTTTGGTGGGTTTTGCGGTGCAGCGCCTGAGACGGAGTGTCCTGGTTGACAGGAGACGGGCCGTTTTTCAGGACCTCGAGGTTTTCCGTCACAAGCCGCCATATTCTGTTCAAAAAGCGGAAGCTTCCCTCCACACCCTGATCATTCCAGTCCAGGTCCCGTTCGGGGGGTGCCGCGAACAGGCTGAAGAGCCGCGCGGTGTCCGCCCCGTATTTTTCTATCAGGTAATTGGGGTCCACGACATTTCCCTTTGACTTAGACATCTTCGCGCCGTCCTTGATAACCATCCCCTGGGTCAGCAGATTCGTGAAGGGCTCATCAAAGGCAATAAAACCCAAATCCCTCAGGACCTTGGTATAAAACCGCGAGTAGAGAAGGTGCAGGATGGCATGTTCAATGCCGCCGATATACTGGTCCACGGGCAGCCAGTAGGCAACCGCCTCCGGATCGAACAGGCCTTTTTCATAGCGCGCGGAGGCGTAGCGCATGTAGTACCATGAAGACTCCACAAAGGTATCCATCGTATCCGTTTCCCGCACAGCCGGTTTCCCGCAGCGGGGGCAGGAGACATTCAAAAAGTCGGCGGATTTCGGCAGAGGAGATTGTCCGCCCTCTCCCAGCTGGAGGTCAAGGGGCAGGGTTACGGGAAGATCCGCCTCCGGGACGGGAACGGGGCCGCAATCTTCACAGTAAATAATTGGAATGGGCGCGCCCCAGTAGCGCTGGCGAGATATTCCCCAGTCCCGCAACCGGTACTGAACCGTGCGGTTGCCTATTTTCTTTTCTTCGAGGAAGTCCGCGATTTTTTCCATGGCCTGCCGGTTGGGCAGCCCATTAAAAGACCCCGAATTGACGAGAACCCCATCTTCGGTGTAAGCGGCCTCCAGGGTTTCCGCGTCAAGAGCGGTATCTTCGGGCTGAATAACCACGACGAGTGGCAGGTCGTATTTCCGGGCGAACTCGAAATCGCGCTGGTCGTGAGTGGGAACGGCCATGACCGCGCCGGTTCCATATTCCATCAGGACAAAATTGGCGATGTAAATCGGCATATCCCATCCGGTCAGGGGATTACGGCAATAGGCCCCGGTAAAAACGCCTTCTTTTTCGAGGTCTTCAGAGGAACGGATGATTTTATCCTGTTTTCTGGTTTTTTCGATGAATGTGCGAACCGCCTCCTCCTGGGGCATCCCAGCCGCCAGTTCGAGGGCAAGTGGATGTTCCGGCGCCAGGCTCATAAAGGTCGCCCCGAAAAGGGTATCCTGACGTGTCGTAAAAACGCGAATGGCGTCATCTCGTCCCTTGAGGGGAAAATCAACCTCCACACCGTGGCTCTTCCCGATCCAGTTTTTCTGCATGGTCAGGACACGCTCGGGCCATCCCGGCAGTTTCTTGCAGAAATCAAGAAGCTCCTCGGCATACGCGGTAATTCGAAAGAACCACTGGTCCAGTTCCCGGGAGGAAACCTCCTGATGGCAACGCCAGCATTTACCGGCTTCCACCTGCTCGTTTGCCAGAACGGTTTGGCAGGAAGCACACCAGTTCACCGACGATGTTTTTTTATAGGCCAGTCCCTTTTCAAACATTTTAAGGAAGACCAGCTGCTCCCATCTGTAGTATTCCGGCTCGCAGGTTGACACCTCTCGGTTCCAGTCATAGCTGAAGCCCATTCTTTTAAGCTGAGCGCGCATGGCATCGATATTTTCTTTTGTCCATTTCGCGGGATGCACGCCCCGTGAAATGGCGGCATTTTCAGCCGGCATCCCGAAGGCGTCCCAGCCCATGGGATGGAGTACGTTCAGGCCGCGCATCCGGAGGAATCTCGCGACGACATCCCCGATAGAATAATTACGCACGTGTCCCATGTGGATTTTTCCCGAAGGATAGGGAAACATCTCAAGGAGGTAGAACTTTTCCTTCGTGCTGTCTTCGGTAACGTTAAACAGGGTGTCATCTTCCCATTTTTTCTGCCAGGCCGGCTCAATCTTCTCCGGCATGTATTTCTGATCCATTCCGCTATGCCCCTGCCTTCCTTTTTTCTTCGATCAACCGGCGTATTCGTAACCGCAGTGCGTTCAGCCGGATAAACCCCTCCGCGTCTTTCTGGCGATAGACCTCGTCCGCCTCAAAGGTCGCGAAATCCTCACTGTACAGAGATAAAGGCGAACGTCTTCCCACAACCATGCAGTTCCCTTTGTAGAGTTTCAACCGCACGTCCCCTGTCACGTCCTTCTGGGTCTCGGTGATGGTTGTTTTGAGAATCTCCATCTCGGGCGTGAACCAGTAGCCGTAGTAAACAAGCTCGGCAAATTTCGGCATCAACGCGTCCTTCAGGTGCATAACCTCGCGATCCAGCGTAATCGATTCGAGCGCCCGATGCGCGGTATAAAGGACCGTCCCGCCCGGGGTTTCATAGACCCCGCGGGACTTCATGCCCACGTAACGGTTTTCCACCATATCCACCCGGCCGATGCCGTTCTCTCCGGCAATTTTATTCAAGGTATCCAGCAGGGTAGCGGGAGACAGCCGCTTGCCATCCACGGCCACCGGCACACCGGATTCAAAGGAAATCTCAACATACCGCGGGATGTTCGGTGCCGCCTCCGGTGAGACGGACAGCACAAACATTTCTTCCGGCGGTTCCGCCCACGGGTCTTCAAGGATACCGCCCTCGAAGCTGATATGCAGCAGGTTTCTGTCACTGCTGTAGGGTTTTTTCTTTGTCACCGGCACGGGAATTCCACGGCTCTTCGCATAGTCGATAAGGTCGGTCCGCGACCGGAATGACCAGTCGCGCCAGGGAGCGATAATCCGAATACCGGGGTCAAGGCCCAGGTAGGAAAGTTCAAACCGAACCTGGTCATTTCCCTTTCCCGTGGCGCCGTGGGCAACGGCATCGGCACCCTCTAAATGGGCGATCTCAATCTGGCGTTTGGCGATAAGGGGGCGGGCAACGGAGGTCCCCAGCAGGTAAGTCCCCTCATAAATGGCGCCGGCCTGCATTACCGGGAAGCAGAAGTCCCGAACAAATTCTTCCTTCAGGTCATCAATATAGATTTTACTCGCACCCGTTTTCGCCGCTTTTTCTTCCAGCGGGGCAAGTTCTTCCCCCTGGCCGACATCCGCGGCAAACGCGATGACCTCGCAGTCGTATGTCTCAATCAACCATTTTAGAATAATAGAGGTGTCGAGACCCCCCGAATAGGCAAGAACAACTTTTTTTATTTTTTCTCCCATGCTTTTCCCCTTTTCCGGCCTCCAGACGGCCCCATTCTGGCAGCCGATTATCTGGAAGGTTATCCGGCTCTATTTATGTGTGATTTTCTTCCGCAATCAGAAAGAACATGATGGCCTTCTGCGCGTGAAGACGGTTCTCCGCCTGATCAAAGACGATAGATTGTTTCCCGTCGATAACATCGGCAGCGACCTCTTCCCCCCTGTGCGCCGGCAGACAGTGCATAAAAAGGGCATTATCACGAGCGCCTTTCATCAGCGCCGGGGTGACGCAAAACCCTCTGAAGGCTTCAAGGCGTTTTTGCTTTTCCGCTTCCTGCCCCATACTGGTCCAGACATCGGTATAAACAACATCCGCGTCCGCAACGGCCTCTTTCGGGTCATGGAATACCGCGACACGTCCCTCCGGTGCCCCGGCGAGGACCTCCGGATCGGGGGTGTAGCCCTCGGGACACCCAAGCCGGAGTGAAAAATCCAGTTGATCGGCCGCCATAATCCAGGAATGGGCCACGTTATTGCCGTCGCCGATATAGGCGATGGTTATCCCTTCAATCGTGTTTTTTTTCTCATAAATGGTAAAGAGATCCGATAAAATCTGACAGGGATGAGCGAAGTCCGTGAGGCCGTTGATAACCGGAATCGACGCGGCCTTTGCCAGCGCCGCCACGGACTGGTGGCTGTAGGCGCGTATCATGATGCCGTCGACATACCTGGACAGGACCCGTGCCGTGTCTTCCACCGTTTCCCCCCGCCCGAGCTGCATCTCGCCCGCGTGAAGCACCACCGGAGAGGCGCCAAGCTGTGTGATGCCCACCTCGAAGGAAACCCGGGTGCGGGTGGAGGGTTTTTCAAAGATCATGGCGACCGATTTCCCCGCGAGAGGTTTGTCTGAAATTCCTTTTTTCTGGCGTTTCTTCAACCGGGCCGCCTCTTTGATAATCAGAAAAATTTCGTCATGACTTAAGTCCAGCAATGTTATAAGATCACGTTTCATATCCCGTCCTCAAAAACAGATATTAAGATTTCAAGCATTTCATTGACCTCTTTTTCAGAAATAATCAAGGGGGGAAGCATCCGAAGGACAGATTCCCGGGTGCAGTTGATTAAAAGCCCTTTTTCAAAGGCCCTGCGAACCATGTCTCCGCAGGGCGTGGCAAGGGTCATGCCAACCATCAGGCCCCGCCCATGTATTGTTTCAATGAAAGGAAACTGTTCCTTCAGGTTGTTCAGCCCCGCGCGAATCCTGTCGCCCATTTTCAGGACATTCGCCAGAAAGGCCTCATCCCTCAGATGCGCCAGGACGACCAGCCCGGCACTGCACGCGACGGGATTTCCACCAAAGGTCGTGCCATGGCTGCCGGCGGATAGAATCGGGGCGTATTTCTCTCTTGCCAACATGGCGCCAATGGGCAATCCCCCGCCCAGCGCCTTTGCCAGAGTCATGACGTCGGGAGTTATCCCCGTCCACTGATAGGCGAATGGCCTTCCCGTCCTGCCCATGCCAACCTGAATTTCGTCCATAATCAGCAGAATATCCCTTTCGTCACAGAGGGCCCGCACCTTTTGAAGAAATGCGTCCGGCAAAACAACCACGCCGCCTTCCCCGAGGATGGGTTCCAGCATAATAGCGCAGGTTTTGTCCGACACTGCCGCCGCGAGCGTCTCAAAATCACCAGGCGGCACATGGCGGAATCCCCCGGGAAGCGGTTCAAACCCGCTTTTCACCTTGGCCTGCCCCGTTGCCGCGGCCGTGGCCAGGGTTCTTCCGTGAAACGACCCCTCCAGGGTGATAATTTCGGTTCTCCCCTCTTCATGTGTTATATTGGAATACTTCCGCGCGAGCTTGATCGCGGCCTCGTTGGCCTCGGCGCCGGAGTTGCAGAGGAAGACCCTTTCCAGCCCGGCCAGGGCCGTAAGCTCCGCCGCGAGTTCTGTCTGCGGGGGCATGAAATAGAGATTGGAAATGTGAACAAGGTTTTTCGCCTGGTTACAGATAGCCTCAACGATCCCGGGATGCGCGTGCCCGAGACCCGTCACGCCGATTCCGCTCAGGAAATCGAGATAGCACTTGCCGGTGCTGTCATAAACGTAGGCGCCTTCTCCTCGGACGATCGCCGCGGGAAAGCGGTTATAAGTCGGGAAAAAGGCCTTGTCAGAGACCTCTTTGATTTTTTCAAAATCCATCATTATCCAGAATGCTCCTGCACCATTTCTGTCCCCACCCCGCCTTTGGTAAAGATTTCGAGCAGAACCGCGTGGTGCAGGGACCCATTGATGATATGTGTTTTTTTGACGCCGTTTTTGACCGCCGCCATAACGCACTGCAGTTTGGGAATCATACCCCCTTGGATGGTTCCGTCCGCGATGAGACGTGCCGCCTCCCCGTCTGTCAGAGAGGAGATAAGGCGACCGTCGGCATTCAGAACACCGTCCACATCCGTCAGCAGGATGAGTTTCTCCGCGTTGAGGGCCTCCGCGACGCGCCCCGCCACGTGATCCGCGTTGATGTTCAGTGCCTTCCCGTTTTTACCCTGTCCCACCGGCGCTACAACCGGGATAAACCCCTGGGCTATCAGGGTCTTGAGGATACCGGGACGAATTTCCTTTACGTCCCCAACCTGCCCCAGGTCGATGCCCTCGCCAGCCCCGTTATCCCCTTCCTCCAGGCGCATCTTCCGCGCCTGTATCAGGCTGCCGTCTTTTCCGGAAAGGCCAACCGCGGCCCCGCCAAACCGGTTGATACGGCGAACAATAGCGCCGTTCACGAGCCCCGTCAGGACCATTTCCACGACATCCATGGTCCGTTCATCCGTCACACGCAGACCCTGGTGAAATTCCGTTTTGATGCCAAGCTGATCCAGCGTGTGTCCTATCTGCGGGCCACCGCCATGAACGACAATGGGGTGCATGCCAACCGCGGCAAGAAGAACGATATCCCGCGCGAACTCGTCCTCCAGAATCGGGTCCTTCATCGCGCTTCCCCCATATTTGACCACCACGGTTTTTCCGTGAAAGGCCTGAATAAAGGGGAGGGCTTCAATAAGGGTTTCAGCCTGTTTAATCAGGGTTTTCATCGTTACGTTTGCCTTAAAGAATATAGCGGCTTAAATCCTCGTCTTCCACAAATTCATGCAACTGCTTCTCCACGTATTCCGCTGAAATCGTCACCTCGGTATCGCTCATTTCAGGGGCCTTGAAGGAGATATCATCTAAAAGTTTTTCCATGATCGTGTAGAGGCGGCGCGCGCCGATATTTTCCGTGTGCTCATTAATCTCGGTGGCCGTTTCCGCGATCTTTTCCACTGAATCGGGTTTGAAGTTCAGCTTAATCCCCTCTGTTTCCAGCAGGGCCTCATACTGTTTAATCAGGGCGTTTTTCGGCTCCGTCAGAATACGGGCAAACTCTTCCTTGCCAAGCGAGTCCAGCTCCACGCGAATGGGAAAACGTCCCTGAAGCTCTGGGATGAGGTCTGAGGGTTTGGAGACATAAAAGGCACCGGCGGCGATAAAAAGGATATGGTCGGTTCGAACCATTCCGTGTTTGGTATTGACCTTCGTCCCCTCGACAATGGGAAGGATATCCCGCTGCACCCCTTCCCGGGAGACATCCGGGCCGCCGCTCTGCTCTTTTCCGGCGATCTTATCTATCTCGTCGAGAAAAATAATCCCACCCTGCTCCACCAGGGTTAAGGCCTCTTTCACAACGCGATCCATATCCACCAGTTTCTGCGCCTCTTCCTGAGCGAGGATTTCCAGGGCCTCCGGGACTTTTATCTTCTTGTGCTTGGTCTTTTTCGGGAGGATGTTGCTGAACATGTCTTTCATGTTGACGCCCATTTCTTCCATCCCGGACCCGGAAAAAATCTCAAACACCGGCATCGCGGTCTGAGTAATCTCAATGTCCACAAAACGCTCATCCAGATTACCGTTCCGCAGCAGCTGGCGCAGGCGCTCCCGGGTTGAAAGCGAGGGTTTTTTGTCCCCCACAATTTCCAGCGGTTTTTCCCCGGAATAAGACCCCTCGGGGGGATGGTGGGAAGGTTTGGGGGGAAGAAGCAGGTCAAGGAGGCGCTCCTCGGCAATTTCCCGCGCCTTGAGTTCCACCCGTTTGGTTTCTTCCGATTTTACCATGTTGATGGCAATTTCAACGAGATCACGGATCATCGATTCCACGTCTCGCCCCACATATCCGACCTCGGTAAACTTAGAGGCCTCTATCTTCAGGAAAGGGGCATTCGAGAGCCGCGCGAGCCGGCGTGCTATCTCGGTTTTCCCAACGCCCGTGGGGCCGATCATAATAATATTTTTCGGAGCGATTTCGTCGCGAAGCTCCTCCGGCACCTGCTGGCGGCGCCAGCGGTTTCTCAGAGC